>JAPLGV010000046.1 GCA_026389975.1 Chloroflexota bacterium | reverse complement strand
GGCCAGGCTACCCCACTCTATTTTGCACAACTCAACCTGAATCCCGGCGACCAGTTGGTGCTGTGCACCGACCTGCCCTCCGGCTGGGAGGCAGCGCTGCTGGGCGAACACCTTGTTTCCCCGAACACCCTGCGCCGCGAATTGCTTTCCATCACCGGTGACGACTTGAATGCGATATTGGTTCAGGTGCAGGCAGGGAAGGGCAATCTGAACATCCTGAAAGCGCTGCCTGCGCCTGCTCCCGACGCAGCGGCTCCGGACCATCAACCGGATTCCGGGGTAGTCCCGGTTTCAGCACGGGACGTGGTAGTCCCGGTTCCAGCACGGGACGTGGAACAGGCAGCCAAACCTGTTCCCGCACCTGACGCACTTCAACAACCCGCCCCTACTCCGACCCCGGTCCGCCCCACCTCGCAGGTGGAGAGCGAACGTCCTGCCAGCCGCTTCGCCCGCCTCCTGGCCGGATCGGAGACAAATGCTCCGGCGGGCGCTCCGAAGCCTGAGACTCCGCCACAGAACACCGAGACTCCCGTCACGGCAAGCAGGCCGAGGGTCCAGAACATACCGGCGCAGCCTTCCCGCCGCCCGGTGCCTGTTTCGACAACGACTGTGTCGCGTCCAGCCGCGCAGACCGGGCGTTTCGTTTCCTCGCGCACCACCGGCGAATTGCCCGAAATCGTGCGTCCGTCCGCCAGCCGCCAGGGCGTCTACCGCGGGCTGGCAAAAGTTATCCAGGGAATACGGGTGCGCACGCAGAAGATTTCTGAGGGCTTAAAAAAGTTCCTGCCGAATCTATTGCCAAATCCGAAAGAGGGCGAATCGAAAGTTGGCGGTTCCAGCCTTGCATTTTTAGTGATTGCCATTCCTCTGATTGTCGTGACGATTGCAGGATTGGTCTATACGCGTTATGGGCGTGCTACACAATACCAGGAATACTACAACATGGCTCTGGGACAGGCCGCACAAGCCCACGGACAGACCGACCCGACTGAGGTGCGTCGCGCCTGGGACAGCACGCTTTATTACCTCGATCTGGCCGACCACTACCAGGGTACACAGGACTCGCTTAACTTGCGCCAGGAGGCGCAGACGGCGCTCGACAACCTGGATAGCATCGTACGCCTGGATTTCCGTCCGGCGATTGTCGTAGGATTGAGCCACACCGTGCAGATCAACCGGATGGCTGCCACCAACACTGACTTGTACCTGCTCGACGCATCACGCGGAAGCGTGATGCGTGCTGCCCTGGGAAACCAGGGATATGAAATTGATACCGGCTTTAAATGCGGGCCAGGGCTGTATGACACAACCAATGTGGGGAACTTGATTGATATTGAAGCCCTGCAAATGAGCAATATTTACAATGCCCGTGTCATGGCTATAGATGCCAGCGGGACTCTGCTCTACTGCGGGTTCAATATGCAGCCGGTGGCTGTGCCTCTCGGCCCACCGCCGCTTGGTTGGCAGGGTATTTCTGCTTTTGCCCTGGATACGGATGGCAAGTATTTGTACGTACTCGATCCACCGGGGAACACCGTGTGGGTGTATCAAGGGGATTTCGGTAAATTCATTAATTCCCCTACCATGTTCTTCGGTCAACAGATACCACAGAACTTTAGCACCTCCATTGACCTGGCCGCCAATAATTCTGACCTGTACCTGCTCTTTGAAGACGGGCATATCACGGCCTGCTCGGCGAGTCATTATGAAGGAGTCCCGTTGCGCTGTACCGATCCGGTCACCTTCGTTGATAACCGTCCGGAGCGACAACCTGGCCCCGAGATCACCGATGCTATTTTTAACCAAATATCCATCGCTGCCGCGCCCGACCCGTTGCTTTATCTGCTTGAACCGCTAACGCGGGCAGTCTACTACTTTAGTCCGCGGTCCGATTCGCTGGAGTTGCGCGGCCAGTTCCGGGCCAGTGTCGAGCAAAGCAATACGCTGTTCAACGGCCCTGCCACGGCCATGACCATCAGCCCGAACCGTTATATTTTCTTCAGCATAGGCTATCAAGTGTTCTTCGCCACCAATGTGCCATAAGAGGAAAAATGTATAACTCGTCCGGTAACTCCAAATCGTCTCTTCTGGGTGCTTTGCTCAAGCTGTTTAGGTACCCAAAGTCTCCCTCTGCCGGCCGCGTTGTTCCACCCGATAACACCACTGAACCGGTACGGATTGTGACCGCGCGCGTGCTGCTGGCCATCTACGACCCGGTCATGGACCCGGCTTCGGGTGTCAAACTCTCCCAGTTAATGCAATGGCAGCCTCCCGATGACCTGGCCAATGCCTACATTCACGATATTCTGGAGACCAGCGGCGGGATGGCGCGCTACCAGATTGTCCAGCGCGTGGAACTCAACGAGTTCCCGGCCAAGACCGATGGTTATCGCTATGATCCTCAGACCTATCTGGATGTGCTGAAGGGTGTTCAGCCGCCGCATAAGCCCGAAGGAGCCGACTACCAGGCCATTCTGACCGGATTGAAGGTCTTGCCGCGTATCGCGAAGCGCGAAATTGACGAAGTGTGGCTGTTTGCCTTCCCGCAAGCTGGATTCTACGAATCAAGCATGGGCGGAGCGGGCGCTTTCTGGTGCAATTCCCCGCCTATGACGTGGACATCCGGTTCCACCCGCCGGTTTATCGTCATGGGGTTCTCCTACGAACGGGGCGTCGGTGAAATGCTCGAATCGTTCGGGCATCGGTCTGAAAGCCTTGTCTCCAAAGTTTTCAATAGCCAGGACTTTGTGGCCTGGGCTTATAGGCAAGGCCGGGTACCTGCCACCGTTGGCCCCACCCTCAACCTGTTCCAGCAGTTTATCAGTTTCGACCAGATCGCGCCCGGCAAGGCCGGCATTGGGACAATCCATTACGCTCCCAATAGCGCCCAGGATTATGATTGGAACAACCCGCGCGACGTCCCCAGCAATTGCTACGACTGGTACAACTTTCCGAAATTTCAAAAAGAGTTCCGCCAGGTTAACGCTGACGAATGGGGTGACGGTGACAGGTGACATCCGTGCTCACCACAAATGGTGGTTAAAGCACCTGCCTAAAGTCGCCGGGCGGACGAGCGGAGTAGCCAATAACTGGTGGCAGTATATGATAGACCCCAACCTGATCAACCTTTAAAGGGACTGTAATCGTTCCCGCGCTGACCAGGCCATGTACAGGCCAAGGGTGCGGGCCGGAAGGGCGTGGAACTCAAGGTACCGAGAGGTACCTTACAGGGTACTGCGTCCCGTACTGGAACCGGGACTAACACGTAAATATTTGAACCGAAATCCGCTTATTTTCGAGCCCTTTGATACAGGAAAGTTCATAGTTTTTTGCAAGAAGCAGTATTTCCAGGGATTACTAGCGGGACATCCGCGAACGGATGCAGGATCACTTGCACTGGCAGGTGGTATGCCGTTGAAATCAACTCCGGCGTCAGCACCTGCCGCGGCGTACCCGTGGCTTTGATTTCTCCATCCACCAGCAGAGCCACGCGGTCGGCGTAACGGGCGGCGAGATTCAAATCGTGCAGGGCAACCAGCACAGCCAGGTTGTCCCGGTGGGCCAGGGCGCTCACGGTTTCCATAAAACTGACTTGATAATGTAAATCCAGGTTTGAAGTCGGCTCGTCCAGCAGCAGGATCGGCGTGGACTGGGCCAATGCCCGCGCTAACAACACGCGCTGCTGCTCGCCGCCGGAGAGTTCACCCACGCGCCGCTCGGACAGATCCAGCGCGTCCACTTTTTGCAGGGCGAGACGGGCAATCGCCTCGTCTTTGGCGGAGACCTGGCCGAGGAAGTTGAGATAGGGCGTGCGGCCCATCAAGACGGTCTCCCAGACGGTGAAGGCGGGCGGCATGGAAGCCGATTGCGGTACAACTGCCAGAGACCGGGCGCGCTGCATGGGCGACAGGGAGAGCAAATTTACCGAAGAACGACTAAAAACGTTACTATGGATTCTTCCACTTTCCACCGGAATCACGCCGCTGATAGCGCGCACCAGCGTGGATTTCCCGGCGCCGTTTGGACCGATGAGCGCCACCACTTCTCCGGAGTTGACTTCCAGCGAAACGTCCGTCAGCACACGGCGCGTGCCGTAAGAAACTGACAAGTTCTCAATGTACAACATGACACTATTCTCGATTCTCTGCTCTCAAATCTCGACCTCACCAATATCCTTGATTCTTGGCTCTCCGCAGCACCCACAGGAAGAACGGAACACCGACCAGCGCGGTCACAATACCCACCGGCAGTTCCTGCGGAGCCATCACGGAGCGGGCAATTACGTCTGCCAGAAGCAGCGCACCGGCTCCGCCGATGAGCGAGAGCGGGAGCAGGCGGCGGTAGTCCGCGCCGAACCACAGGCGCATTACGTGCGGGACGATCAGCCCGATGAAGCCGATGATCCCGGAAAAAGACACAGCCGCGGCGGTCGCCAGTGAAGCGGCCATCAGGATCAGGGTCCGCGCTCGCGTGACGGGCAGGCCCATCTGTTGAGCCTGTTCATCGCCATATTGCAGCAGATTCAGGGCATGCCCGCTCAGGAGCAGGTTGCCCAGTCCGATGGCAAGGTATGGCAGGACCGTCAGCACCGGCCCCCAGCCTGCCTGGGAGGAGCCGCCATTCAACCAGGTAATTGCCCGGTGCAGTTCGCCCGTCGAGCGCAGCATCAGGTAGGTCGTCAGGGCAGTGGCGAAGGAACCGAAGGCCACGCCTGCCAGAATGAGGTTCGTTGTTGGGATAGTCTTGCCGACGTGCGCCAGGGCATACACCAGGAAAACGGTCAGCAGTGAGCCGATGAATGCCGCCACCGGGACGGCCATCAAACCCCAGAACGAGTAGGGCCATTTAACGCTCATTGCCAGCACCGCGCCGAGACCCGCCCCGGAAGCCACGCCAATCAGATACGGGTCGGCCAACGGGTTGCGGAACAGACCCTGATAGGCCGCACCGGAGCCGCCCAGCGCCGCACCGGTCAGCAGGACCAGCGCCGTGCGCGGCAGACGGATGTCTGTCAGGATAAAAGCAAAGGTTTTTAACGGCTCGGAGAACGTTGCCCTATTTAGCCAGCCAATGAGAATGCGGCCCAGGTCGGCAGGCGGGATAAATACCGAGCCAATGGCAACCGAGAGCAAAATCGCAATCAGCAGAAAGGCGAGTGCAAGGAGGTAAGGTGAAAAGCGGCGCATGATAGCAGGAATCAGGTAACAAGGGATCAGGTGATCAGGCTTTTGGAGAGCTTCCTTTTCCTGATTACCTGTTTACCCAATTACCTTTATTTGAACACACCCGGATGCAGCAGTTTCGCCATTGCTTCCAGCCCGTCCACCAGGCGCGGACCAGGACGACTGACCAGGTTATCGTCGATCGGGAACACCTGTCCGGTCTGGATGGCGGCCAGCGTTCCCCAGCCGGGGCGCTGGGCTACCTTCTCAGGTGTCTCGCCGTAAGCCGCATCTCCCAGGATAATGATGGCAGGATTGGCAACCACCAATTGTTCCAGGCTGATCTGTGCCCATTGACCCTGTAATTCGGCGCCAATGTTTATGCCCCCTGCACGGGCGATGAGCAGATCAACGAATGAGCCGGGACCGGCAGTGAAAGGTTTGGTCGGTTCGGTGGCATCCAACTCGTAGTAGACAGTCGGGCCGTAGGAAAGCGGCAGGATTTTATCGTCCACCGCAGCAACGCGTGCCTTGAATGATTCTACCAACGCCGCGGTTTCGGATTCGTGACCGGTCAGCCTGGCGACTGTCTCAAGATTGGTATACATTTCTTCCAACGTGGTCGGGTTGGAGAGAAAGTAGACCGTCAGCCCTAACTGCTCCAGCGAGGCGACCAGTTCGGGCGTGTTGATGCCGCCAGCCAAAACCAAATCCGGATGGAGGGCGACAATGGCTTCCAGATTGAAACCGCTATAGCCGCCGATGGTTGGCAAGGCCAGCGCCTCAGCAGGGTAATCGGAAGTCTCATCGCAACCCACCACCTGTGCGCCTGCGCCAATTACGAACAGGATTTCCGTGTTGGCTGGAGCCAGCGAGACTACGCGCTGGGCTGGACCGGCGAGCGTGACCGTGCGGTTCAGGCCGTCGGTCAGGGTGATGGAGGTGGCAGCAGGGACTACGCTGGCGGGTGGCTCTGTCGAAACGGCGGCCGGTGTCGAGGTCCTGGCCGAGCCGCATGCGGCGAGCAGGGTAACGATCAAAAGCGCAAAAAGCAATTTGCGGAACATTCCATTCTCCTAAAGTATAGGTTGTACGTCTGATTGGAGTCTTACCACAAAGGCGCAAAGGCACAAATTGGGTGGATTGTCCTTGATTTTCGACACGATTCTCCATCATTTTTCGTGTCTTTGAGACTTAGTGGTAGCGTTTTTTTAATTTCACATCAGACGTGTCATAGTAACGACCGAAGTCGTACCTACCCCAAACAAAATCCCCTGTGCGAAGACAGGGGAGGGGGAAAAGGCAATCCGTTTAGCCGTTCCCACCTCCTTTCCACGAGAGAGTGTAGAACCGGCCAGGGCGGGCGGCCTGACTTGGGTAGGTCACGTTTCAAACGTGACCTACAACCTCACAGTTGCGGGACAGCGCCGGACTCGCACCGGCTTCGCCATTGGGCCTTCCCTTCCGGGGGAAGAGGCACCCTGACCGATATTCAATTGTAGGGGTATTGTATGCGCGGGCGGGTATTTCGTCAATGAAAAACCTTGTCTTTATCTTCCACAACCTGTAAAATAATGTCGAGGGTGGCCCTTATGGAAACTACCAACCAGCAAACCCCAAGCAAGTTTATCAGGCTCACCGCGTGGCTGCCGCTGCTCTGGTTGTCGCTGGCTTTCCTCGCAGGCATCCTGGTTGCAAAGCAGATTCGCCTTTCCCGGAGCTTCTGGCTGGGTCTGGCGCACAGCGTGCTTCCCCCGCAGATTCCCCTTTCCCGGAACCTCTGGCTTGTTCTGGCCGGCATTACCCTGCTCAGCGCGCTCCTCCTCCGTATCCTCTCTTCCCGTGCTGGAACCGGGACTACCACGTCACGTCTCAATTTTAAGCCTTTCAAGCTCCCGCCTTCCACCCTGTTTCTCGCTTCTCTTGCACTCACTGTTTTCTTCCTCGGCGCGGCCCGTTACCATTTCACCCTTCCTTATGTTGATGCTCACTACATTGCCTGGTACAACGACCGGGAGTACGAGCTGCTGGTCACCGGCACGCTGACCGACCCGCCCGATGAACGTGACACCTACACCAATTTGCGCGTGAACGTGACCGGCGTAGATACCGGCGATGAAACCCTGTCGGTCCACGGCCTGATCCTCGCCCGCCTCCCGCCTGGCGGCGACTGGCACTACGGTGACGTAGTCCGCCTGCGTGGGCATTTGAAAACGCCGCCTGAAAACGAGGACTTCTCTTACCGGGATTACCTGGCACGTCAGGGCATCCTCGCCTATATACCAGATGCCTCTGCCACACGCCTGCCCTTCACCGGCGGGAACCCCATCCTGCGGATGGTTTACGCATTCAAAGAACAGGCCATTGACCACGTCTACCGCATCTTCCCGGACCCGGAAGCCTCACTCCTGGCAGGCATCCTGCTCGGAAACGATAACGGTCTGCCCGCCACCCTCCAGCAGGCCTACAAAAACACCGGCACGGCCCACATCATTGCCATCTCCGGCTTTAACATCACCATCATCGCCAGCCTGTTCGTGACCCTCTTCAGCCGCCGGCTCGGACCGCGCCGCGGAGCCGTCGCCGCCGTTCTTGGCATTACTGCCTACACAATCCTGGTGGGAGCCAGCCCGTCAGTCCTGCGCGCCGCCATCATGGGAGGGCTGGCGATATTCGCCCGGCAGTTGGGCCGCCGCCAGAACGGTATTAACACCCTGGCCATAACCGCCGCGGTCCTGGCCGTCATAAACCCGCATACGCTCTGGGACGCTGGTTTCCAGCTCTCTTTCGGCGCCACCCTCGGCCTGATCCTCTACGCCCAGCCTTTTCAGGACTGGTTCACCGGTCTGCTGGCCCGCCGCTTCTCCATTGAAACTGCCCGGAAGATTTCCGTCCCGGTCAGCGTAACCATGCTCTTCACCCTGGCCGCCCAACTGACCACCCTGCCCATCATGGCCTACCAGTTCGGGCGCATCTCGCTGGTTTCGTTAATCGCCAACCCCTTTGTCCTGCCGGCCCAACCGGCGCTGATGGTCCTGGCCGGGCTGGCCGTCCTGCTCAGTTTTATCTACCAGCCGCTTGGACAGGTGGCCGGTTGGGTTGCCTGGCCGTTCGCAGCCTATACCAACCGGGCGGTGGAATTTTTTAACCACTTCCCGCACGGCGTCATCGTATTGGGAGACTTCTCCTTCCTGTTCGTCGTCTTGTTTTATTTAATATTGCTTTCCCTGACCTTTGCCGGGCCGCGCGTTAAACAGGCCTTGCGCCCCGCCCTTACTCCTTCCGTTATCGTCACTGCCCTGGGCATTTCTGTCTACTTGATCTGGTCTGCCGCCTTCCTCGCTCCTGATGGACGCCTGCACCTGACCTTCCTCGACGTGGGTTCCGCCGACGCCATCCTGATCCAGACGCCCTCCGGACGATCCATCCTGGTGGACGGCGGGCCCAGCCCCTCGAAACTCGCCAGCGCCCTCGGACGCCGCCTGCCCTCCTTTGACCGCCGAATTGATTGGCTGGTGATCGCTTCGCCGCAGCAACAGCAAGTGGCCGCCCTGCCGCGCATCCTCGACCGCTTCCCGACGGAGAACGTCCTGTGGGCGGGGAACATTGACGCTTCCTATTCCGCCGGAGAGTTGGACCGCTGGCTGGCTGATAACGAGACGCCGGTCACGCGCGCCCTCCCCGGCGCCGTGCTGGACCTGGGCGCGGGGGCCA
>JAPLGV010000358.1:20949-21956 GCA_026389975.1 Chloroflexota bacterium | reverse complement strand
GATGTATCGCTGCCAGTCACCTGAAGGGTGGTTTCGTCGAAAACAGCGTTGAACTTGGTTGCGATGACTACCAGTGAACGGATCCCAGCAAATGCGCGTCCCAATACCCGTTCGCTGTGCCCGGCTCCGTAGACGTTAGCGGTATCGAAGAGGGTAATGCCCAAGTGGAGGGCAGCATGGATCGCACGGATGGATTCCTCATCATCCACTTCGCCCCAACCGAGCGGCGTTTCCCCGGCCCAGAATGGGCCACCAATTGCCCAGCAGCCAAGCCCCATCGGGCTGACTGCAATGCCAGACCTTCCCAGCTCACGCAAATTTATTTTTGACATTCTTTCCCTTTCTTAAGATAGTTCGATCCAGATCTATGTCGGAATGAAATCCCAATTCCACAAGCGTCACTTTACTCTACTTAGCCGCCCAACCAGGTGCTTAGCCGCCGCCTTCTTTGACGCCTCATGGCGTCGAAGCAACCGCCCCGCGGGGGTGCTTCGCAAATGGCGGCTTGTCCCACAGGGATGCTGCGCGAAGGCCGCCTCGGTTAGTGGTTATTTTGTGACCAGTTCTCTGGCCTGTTCCACATACGCCAGGGACTGGTGGCAAGTAGGTGTTGTAGAGGGTGGCATATTGACCGCACTGCTGGAGCAGTCCGTCGTGACTGCCCTCCTCGATAATTCTCCCCTTCTCAATCACAATAATCCGGTCGGCGGCCTTGACCGTGGACAGGCGGTGGGCGATCAGGATACTGGTGGACTCCGCCAGGATCATGCTCAACGCCTGCTGGATCTGCCATTCAGTGAACGGGTCGATGCTGGCGGTGGCCTCGTCCAGGACGAAAATGGCAGGTTTTTGCATCAACACGCGCAACAACGCCACCAACTGGCGTTGTCCCATCGAGAGCAGGGTGCCGCGTTCACCGACAACCGTTTCGAGGCCGTTTGGCAGAGTTTCCAGCCATTCGCCGTCGCCAATTTTGCGCGCCATGGACAGAATATCCGCATGGGTAA
>JAPLGV010000358.1:3837-20882 GCA_026389975.1 Chloroflexota bacterium | reverse complement strand
TGGGTCACACACTCAGGAGCGGGGCAGGCGTAGCGGATGTTTTCAGCCACCGTCCCGGAGAACAGGAACGGGGCCTGCGAAACGATGCCCAATTGCCGCCGGTATTGTTGCAGGTTGAAGGTGCGGATATCCGCTCCGTCAATCAGGATGCGCCCGGACTGGAACTCGTAAAAACGCGCAATCAACTTTGCCAGCGAGGATTTCCCCGCGCCGGTGTGGCCCACAATGGCAAGGTTTTCGCCGGGATGGATGGTCAGGTTGAAATCAATCAGGACCGGCTCTTGATCTACATAGCGAAATGAAACGTTCTCGAAGCGGATCTCGCCCTTCAGTTTCAGCACGTCCCGTTTCTCAGTCTGGATCACGTTCGGCTCGGCGTCCATAAGGGCGAAGATGCGCTCGGCGGCGCTCAGCCCGGATTGGATGTTGGACCAGAAAGCCGACAGATTCATGACCGGGTCGAAGAAGCGGCCCAGGCTCATGATGAACAGGTACCACGCGCCGATGGTCACGGCTCCCTGCGCGGCGCTCAACCCACCGGCGTAGACCAGCGTGGCCGTGGCAATCCCGACCAGGACATTCAGCGCCGGCCAGACCAGGGCCAGGATAAAACCCCGCCACACGTTGACCCGGTACGAGGTCCGGTTGGCAGCGTTGAACGTCTCGAAGATGCCAGCTTCCTGACGGAAGTTCTTGGCGATGGCGATGCCGCTGACCGTCTCCTTGATGGCCGAGTTAACGTCAGCCATGGCTTGCATCCCGCTCTTGGTCACCTTGCGGGCCATGCGCCGGAAAAGGAGTGCCAGCAGGAAAATGAACGGCAGGAAAGCGAAGAGTACCAGTGACAGCCGCCACTCGGTGCGGACGATGATGATGCCGAGCAGGATGGCATTGAGAATCTGGGCAGAAACGTCGGTGATGATGATAACCAGTTCGCCCAGGGTACTGGTGTCGGCGTTGATGCGCGAGACGATGCGCCCGGACGAGAACTGGTCGTAGAAGGACAGATCGTGTTCGACGGCAGCGCGGAAGGCCAGGAGGCGCAGGTTGAGGACTACGTCGCCCACGGCTCGGACAGTGAGCCTGCGGCGGACCCAGTTTAGTCCCCAGTCGGCGACGCCGATAAAGAGAACGATCCCACCGATAAGCAGGCTGGCGGCGAGGCTGGGCAGGGTTTTGAGCGAGTCAAGCCCCTTGCTGATAATGACCGGCTGCGCGGCGGTAATGACAGCCAGGAGGACGGTCAGGACGACAATGACGGCCACCCGTTTGCGCTGGACGGTGAAATGGCCGAGGATGCGTTTCGCCAAGTCGCGGTCTTTGTACTGGCGGTCGTATTTTTCTTCGTTGAGACCTTCGTAGAAACCCATGGGCAGAAGTGATCAGGTAATAAGGGATTTGGAATCAGGAGACCTGATCACCCATTTACCTGATTCCTATTCTCTGAAAATACGGGCATAAGCATCGGAAGTTTTCAGGAGATCGTCATGATTCCCGATGGCGGCGATGCGCCCTTTGCGCAGGACGATGATCAGGTCGGCCCAGCGGATTTGAGACAGGCGGTGGGTGATAATGAGCGTCGTCCGGCCTTTGGCCGCCGCGGCGATGGCGTGCTGAATCATATCCTCGGTGGCAGAGTCGATGGCGCTGGTGGAGTCATCCAGGATGAGGATGCGCGGGTCGGTCAGGAAGGCGCGTGCAATCGCCAGGCGCTGGCGCTGTCCGCCGGAGAGGGTCACGCCGCGCTCGCCGATGACCGTCTCGTAGCCTTTTTCGAACTGGCGGATGAACTCGTCAGCCTGGGCGGATTTGGCAGCGGTTTCAATTTCCTCCTTCGTCGCCCCGGGCTTGCCAAAAGCGATATTTTCAGCCACCGAGCGGGAGAAGAGGAAGACATCCTGTTCGATGATGGAAATTTGCGAGCGCAGGGAGGCCAGATTCCAGTCATGGACATCCACGCCGTCCACCAGGATTTGTCCACCCGTGGTATCGTAGGTGCGATTGACCAGTTTCGCCAGCGAGGTCTTGCCGGTGCCGGTCTGCCCGACGATGGCCACCGTCTGCCCCGGCTTGACGGTGAAGGAAATGTCGCGCAGCACCGCTTCACCGGTCGGGTAAGCGAAAGTCAGGTTGCGGAATTCGATCTCGCCGCGCATGGGCTGGGTGTAACCGGCGGCATTCTGGTCCAGGTTGGTTTCGCGGTTGATGAGGTCCAGGATGCGGCGGCCACCGGCCAGCCCGGACGAGATGAGCGAGTAAGCCCAGATGGAGGTCCAGGTGGGAAATTCGAGCATCAATAGAATGCCAAAATAGGCCACAACATCGCCAATATTCAGGATGCCCAGCCGATAAAGCAGGATGGCGTGCAGCAGGCCGCCTGCCAGTGCCATGAAGTACAACAGCAGGGGCACGAAACGGGCTTCGACATCACCCTGGCGGATGTTGTTGTCGCGCAGGCGGCGGGAGTTGACGTTGAAACGTTTTATCTCAGCTTCTTCCTGGGCGGCGCCTTTCATCGTCTCGATGCCGTCCAGGGCTTCGGAAAGGTGCGTGTTCATCTGGCCGAAGGAGTCGCGCACATCTTCCGGGATGGGATTCAGGGTGCGCATATACCAGCGCAGAGCGATGAAGTAAGCGATTGTGAAAACAATGGGAGTTAGCAACAGTGACCAATGGTAGCGTGGGGCGAAGAACAACGGCATGACCAGGAAGACCAGCGAACCGACCACCAGGTTAATGCCAGGGCTGAACATGTAATTAACCTCGCGCACGTCGTTGGTGGCGCGCGCCATCGTGTCGCCAACCGGCTGGAGGTTGTGAAAGGTCATGCTCTTGCCGAGCAGGGAAACGTAGAGTTCATCGCGCACATTGCGCTCGATGCGCTGGGCGATCAGTTCGGCGCCGAAATTACGTCCCAGTTGAAGAATGCCGCGCAAAACCTGCGATCCGCCCATGATGAGTGCCAGCGGGAGCAGAACTTTCATCTCAGGCGGGACTTTCAGCATGGCGTTGAAGGCGTCACCGGTCAGCACCGGGACGTAGCCAGCCAGTGCGGCGTTCCCGATAGCGCCGATGAACATGATGAGCACCAGCCACCAGTAGCGCGTGGTGTGCGAAATAATCCAGCGCACTGGATTGCGCCGGTCTGTAGTGTGGCGGCGGGCGAGTGTGAATTCAGTGGGGGAGGTAATTGTGGTCATGCGGTTTCAATTCTGGGGGGCGGCTTGAATGAACGCGGAGGCGATTCTACCATAATGCAGGTGCAACCTTTTCACCCTGTGCGGGTTGTAATGATAGAACCGGCGTTCATCCGGTCGCATCTATCCACCCAAAGGAGAAAAACATGAGATTCCCGAAACAACTTTCCACCATCTTCCTGATCCTGTTCCTGCTGGCTTTTGGCATCGGCACCTTTATCCTGGGGAATCTGCTGATCCCAGCCGCGGCTGTGTTCGCCATCGTGGCTGCCATCTTTTATCTGCTCGGCAAATAGCACCAACTCTTGTGCACGCGACAGCCTCCCCAAACCGGGGAGGCTGTTTTATTTAATTTTTTTGGGCTGGCTGTACAGGTTTCTTATTTATTTTTATAGGCGCTTGGTGAAGATCACCAGATCGTCGCCGTCGCTGTAAAAATCTTTCAGGGTGGCTTCCAGCGTGTAGCCGGTGGCAAGGTAAAATTTGCGGGTCGGCTCGTACGTTGGCAGGCCGGAGGTCTCGAGCACCAGCAGACGCCCGCCAAGTTTGCGGACGGCCTGCTCGCTGGCCGCCAGCAGTCCGCGCCCCACTCCGCCGCGGTGGACAGTGGGGTCAACGGCAATCCAGTACAGGTCATAGGTCCCGGAAGTGAGTGACCGGGGACCGTAGCAGGCATAACCGAGGACGCGTTCATCATCTTTTTCAACCAGGAAGTAATAGCCGCTGCGTTCCGGACCCTGGGCCAGGTATTCCTTCCAGAGTTCGTCCACACACTCCAATTCTTCCTGGGTAAAGACAGTGGTATTGGCGGTGATGGCGTGAATTTGCGCACCATCTTTATCACTTGGAGCCGAAATCATTTATATCCATCCTTCTCGTTTCATTGCATAAGTTAGAATGTGTTCAACCATTTGCGGATAGGTGATCCCTGTGGCACGTGCAGAGTTCCAGAACCCGGCTTCGGGTGAAAGGTCAGGCAGTTCGTTGATGTCGATCACGTAAGGGATCCCATTGTTGAAGCGGATGTCCACCCGTCCCAGGTCACGCAAACCCATGGCCCGGAACGAATCTTCGGCAGCCTTTTTGACAACCTGTGCCTCTTTGCGGTTGAGCGCGGCCGGGACGCGGGCAGGAATATTTTGGTAGTAAGGCGAGTCTGTCTTCCATTTGGACTCGAAGGTGAGCAACCGTTCAAGGGGGTTTGCAATCATGGAAA
Organism: Chloroflexota bacterium; assembly: GCA_026389975.1. GTDB lineage: Bacteria > Chloroflexota > Anaerolineae > Anaerolineales > Villigracilaceae > UBA877. The sequence continues at coordinate 16,469 of JAPLGV010000358.1, read as the reverse complement.
AATCATCTTCTGCAATTGGCAGGATTTCAATCACTTCATTTCCCCACATCGCAACTGCCAATTCACGTCCACAGACGAATTCTTCGACCATTGCAGGTTGTTCGTACTTTTCAACGATATGAGCGATTTTGTGGAATAGACATTCCCGGTTGCTGACGACGGAGTCCAGGTCAATCCCCATGCTTGCGTCTTCTACCGATGGCTTGATGATGACCGGGAAATCCAGATGGAATTCACCTTCGGCGAGTTCAAAGACCTGATAGCGGGGTGTGGGAACTCCGAATTGTATCAGGCGCTCCTTGCAGTGCGGCTTGTCAATACACATTTCGATGGAATCGGCAGCCGCTCCGGTGTGTTTGAACCCCATCCGTTCGATGAGACGAATGACATCCACGGCGCCCAGGTTATTGCCGTTGAAGCCGTCACAGTTATTGAAGATAAAAGTATCTTTCGGGGAGAACGAACAAAGAATATCTTCGAGATCCTCGAGATTACCCCTGACCGCTAATTTTGTGACCGGGTACCCCAGACTGGTCAATGCTTCATATAAATGCTGCGTAGCTGTTGCCGTATCTTGAACTGCCAGTAAATCTTGCGGATCGCCTCTGGTAATTTGAGCGTCTTCATTGAAAAGAAGTGCAACTTGAAAACTCTTACCGTTCATCGAAACCAAAGATGAAAAACTCCCTTTCTAAGGGAGAATGGTACGCAAACGTTTCAAGCGCGTTTGCGCTTTGATGGATTGCTTTCGGAAGAACAGCACACGAGAGTCCATGATAGAAGTAATCATACTCCGATTTTGAATCTTAAAAACCATCATTTTGCTCAGCATGATATATAACCCCATATGCCCCAGGCACGTTATGGTTGCAAACATTTTGAATTGCCAGTATTTCAGGAAATCGAATTATTTCTTCATTATGAGAAGATTCGTAGTGGCGACTTCAGTCGCCGTTTTTGCCGAACGACTAAAGTCGTTACTACGTTTTCGTGAACTGCTGATTTTGATTGGGAATCCGAGCAAGGTTGTCATAGCAAGTTTGTATCATAAGCCAATTGACTCTCCCCATTTTCTATTGTAAACTTTCCCTAATATCAATCCACTTGAAACGAGGACACCGACATGAAAAAGAAGCGTAATTCATACCCCGTGTTTGTTGTGATCGTGTTTTTCTTCTTCACACTCCTGCACCAGACGGATAAACTGTTAATCGGTTCCCTGCAACTCCCAGTCAGCAAAACATTTAATCTTAATGATCTCCAGTGGGGATTGGTCAACACCGGCGCCCTGATCGTCGGGACGTTGTTCTACCCGATCTGGGGGTATCTATATGACCGTTACGCACGCGCCAAGCTGCTGGCATTAGCCTCGCTTATATGGGGTGCAACCACCTGGTTGAGTTCGATTGTCCGTACCTACCCGGCCTTTCTTGCGACGCGTTCCTCCACCGGAATCGACGACTCGGCCTACCCTGGCATGTACAGCCTGATCGCCGACTACTTTGGTCCAAAAATACGCGGCAAGATCTATGGCCTGCTGCAACTGGCTCAACCGCTCGGTTATCTACTGGGCATGATCCTGGCGTTGATGGTCGCCCCACTGCTGGAGGGAAAAATATTTCACCTGGAAGGCTGGCGTTCGATTTTCCTGATGACTGGTTCGCTAGGGATCGTCATGGCAGTCGTCATCTACTTCGGCATCAAGGATGTGCCGCGCGGCCAGTCCGAACCGGAATTTGAAGGCTTGGACGAGATCGGCCAGGTGCGTTTCAGTTGGGCTGCCCTGAAGGATGTTCTGAAAAAGAAGACCATGTGGTTCATTTTCCTGCAAGGCTTCGCCGGTGTGTTTCCGTGGAACGTAATCACGTTCTTCTTCTTCGGGTATCTCATGTTGGAACGCGGCTACGACAACACATCCGTCCTACTGACGATGGGTCCGGTCATTATTATCCTGGCGGCTGGCTACTTTGTCGGTGGGGCACTGGGTGACTGGTTATTCAAACGTACTCTCAAGGGGCGTATCCTTATCTCCAGTGTGGGCGTCATCCTCGGCGCGCTCTTCCTTTTCCTTGCTCTGAGGACCCCGGTCGCAGACAAAACCACCTTCTTCATCTTGATGAGCCTGACAGCCATCTTCATGCCATTCTCCTCGCCCAACGTGATCTCAACCATCTTCGACATCACCCTGCCGGAAGTCCGCAGCTCGGCGCAAGCGGTTGAATATTTTGTCGAGAACAGCGGTGCGGCCCTGGCCCCCACGCTGGCAGGCGCCATCGCTCTTGCAGCGCACAGCAAACAGGTTGCCATCATGACCGTTTGTATTTCGGCCTGGGTGCTGTGCTTCTTCCTGTACCTGGGAGCACTGTTCTTCGTGGATAAAGATATCAAATCCCTGCGTGCCCAGTTAGCGACGCGGGCCGCACAGAAAAAAGCCGAGAAACTGGCGTAATCCGCAGTAGGGGCACGAGATCGCGTGCCCCACCTTATTAATTTATGAATATTTTCCAAATCGACCTCGCAAACCGGAAACAGGTTCGGGATTTTCTCAGCTTGCCACCCCGAATTTATCGGGATATTCCTCAGTGGGTCCCGCCGCTGGAGGGGGACGAGCGCGCCCGTCTGGACCCGAGGCGGTATCCGTTTTACAAACATTCTGCGGCAGCCTTTTTCCTGGTGTACCGGGATGGCATCCCGGTGGGACGTCTGGCTGTGCTGGACAACCGCCTGTACAACGATTACAACCACGAAAAAACGGCTTTCTTCTACCTGTTCGAGTGCGAATTGGATCCTGTGTCTGCGAGCGGACTCTTCGAGTCGGCTTTTGACTGGGCGCGGTCACGCAAACTGAACAAGATTCTTGGACCGAAAGGGTTTACAGCGCTGGATGGGCTGGGGCTGCTGGTCAAAGGCTTCGAGCGGCGTCCGGCGCTGGGATTGCCGTACAATCCGTCTTATTATCCGGAACTCGTCGAGTCTCTGGGTTTTGAGAAGTCCCCCGAGATTGTCTCCGGATACCTGGGTGCGGATATCCAATTCCCGGAGCGCATCCACGAACTAGCGGCCCGCATCCGGGAGCGGCGCGGACTGCGCATCGCCCGCTTCCGTAACCGCCGCGAACTGCGAGCCGCGCTCAGCCACCTGAAAATCCTCTACAACGGCGCGCTGGAAGGGACCAGCGGCGGCACACCCATTACGGACGAAGAAATAAAGACCCTGGCCAACCAGATGCTCTGGTTCGCCGACCCGAACTTGATCAAGATCGTGATGAAAGACGAGCGGCCGGTCGGCTTCTTGCTGGCCTATCCCGACATTTCCGTGGCGCTGCAAAAGACGAAGGGACGGCTTTTCCCTTTCGGCTGGGTCACCATTTTGCGTGAACTGCGCACCACCGACTGGATCAACATCAACGGGGCCGGGATGATCGAGGAATACCGCGGCCTGGGCGGGACGGCCATTTTGTACAGTGAGATGTTCAAGAGCGTGGTCGAAAACCCGCGTTACCAAAATGCCGAAGTGGTGCAGATCGGTCTGGAAAACGAAAAGATGCAGCGCGAGATGGAGAATTTCGGCGTAGACTTTTATAAGATACACCGAACTTACCAAAAGAATCTTTTGTAAGGGAACAGCGTCGCTGTGCCATTATCCGGAAACAGAAAAGGAGGCGTGAATGGTCAAAATCGTAGCCGATACCACAGCCGGGCTGCCGCGCGAAATGCTCAAATTGCTCGGCATCCCGCTCATCCCCCAGATTGTTGTCTTCGGGGAGGAGTCTTACCGCGACGATACCGAACTTGACACGGCGGCTTTCCTGGTAAAACTCAAAGCATCGAAGGAACTCCCCAAAACCGCCGCGCCGGCTCCGGTGTTGTACAATCCGATTTACGCGGAAGCCAAACAGCGCGGCGAGAGCGTGATCGTTATCGCCCCGTCGGCCAAGATCAGCGGGACGGTGCGCGCCGCCACGGTCGCCGCGCAGGATTTCCCGGGCGTGGACGTGCGCGTGGTCGATTCGCTGACCACCGCCGGGAACCTGGCCAGCCTGGTGCTGATGGCGGACGCGTGGGCCAAGTCCGGCTTGGATGCGGATGCCATCGTCAGCCGCCTCAACGACTGGATTGCGCGCGGCCGAATCTACTTCCTGGTAAATACGCTGGAATATCTTCAGAAGGGAGGCCGCATCGGCGGGGCAAAAGCCCTGATGGGTGAACTGCTCCAGATCAAACCCATCCTGTGTCTGCGTGAGGGACAGGTGGAGCCTTTCGAGCAGCAGCGGACGAAGAAGCGGGCGGTGGCGCGGCTGGTAGAGATCGTCGAGGAACAATGTCCCAAAGGCCCGGAGGCTCATTTATGCGTGATGCAAGCCGATGCGATGGAAGAAGCCGAGGTACTGGCAGCAGACTTGAGGTCCAGAATGAACCTGACTTCCATTCCCATCTACGAACTGCCTCCGGCGATTGTCGTCCACGGCGGGCCGGGTGTGTTGGGCATCGGGTTCTTTGTGGTGTAAATATCGCTATGGTATAATTCGCAGGCTATTGCGAAAATTCCCGCGAATGTGGTTATAGGAGTGTACTAATATGTCTGGACACAGCCACTGGGCAACCATCCGCCGCAAGAAGGGTGCGGCAGACGCCAGGAAGGGTGCCATTTTCACCCGCCTGGCACGTGAAATCGTCATGGCAGCCCGTGAAGGCGGTGGCGATGCGGATAGCAATTTCAGACTGGCGCTGGCGATTGAAAAAGCCCGTGCCGGGAACATGCCAAAGGAAAATATCGAGCGAGCCATCAAACGTGGTACCGGTGATGATAAAGACGGCACCGTATTTGAAGAGATTACCTATGAAGGCTTTGGGCCGCATGGTGTGGCATTCATGCTGGATTGCGTTACCGACAACCGCAACCGGACCGTGGCGGAAATCCGTCACCTGCTCAGCCGCAGCGGCGGGACTATGGCCGAAGCCGGCGCAGTCGGCTGGCAATTCACCCGCAACTCGTATTTCTCGTTCCCGGCCAGCCAATTGAGTTTTGACAAGGCTTTCGAACTGGCCGTTGACGCCGGAGCCGAGGATGTGGCCGAAGACGGCGAAAACATCGAAATTATTGGCCCGGTGGAGGCTTTCAAGAAGATCAGTGATGCCCTGAAAAAAGCAGATGTTACGCCCGACGATGCCGGGCTGCGCATGATTTCCAAGCAGGACATGGAACTGCCTGTGGACCACACTCTGTCGGTGCTGCGCGTAATCGAAGCGCTGGAAGAATTGGACGATGTGGCCAACGTTTTTAATAACTTGAAGATTTCTGACGAGGCTCTGGCGGCGCTCGAGGCCGAGTAGTCCTGTCGGTCAGGCACCCATGCCCGACGCTGCCGTCTCTACAGGTTAAATATGACTCTAGTGCTGGGGATTGACCCGGGGACGGCAACGACCGGTTACGGTCTGGTGCGCGACCGGGCGGATGGCAGCCTGGAATCAGTCGCTTACGGCACCCTCCGGACCCCGGCCGGCGTCGCGGCCCACCAGCGTCTTTCGATGCTCTTCCACCAACTGAATGAGATTTTGCTTCTCCACCGGCCGGACTCTTGCGCGGTGGAGAAGTTGTTTTTCCAACGCAATATTTCCACAGCCATTGCTGTCGGGCAGGCGCGCGGCGTAATAATGCTGGCCATCGCAGAGGCCGGATTGGACATGGCCGAATACACGCCCAACGAGGTCAAGCAGGCCGTGGCCGGGTATGGGAGCGCAGGGAAGAAGCAGGTGCAGGAGATGGTGCGTGTGCTGCTGGCGCTGCCGGAAATCCCCAAGCCCGACGATGCCGCCGACGCCCTGGCGATTGCGATTACACACCTGAACACACAAAAATATGGTGAGCTATGATTGCAACTTTACGCGGTGAAATCACTCAAGTCGAAGACAATGCCATCATCATTGAGACCGGCGGAGTGGGCCTGCGTGTCTTCGTCCCGAAACCGCTGCGCGAGCGGACGAAGGCCGGAGAAGCCATTTTTCTTTTTACCCATCTTGTCGTCCGCGAAGTTGATTGGAAGCTATTCGGTTTTGAGTCCCAAGCGGACCGCGAACTGTTCACGACATTGCTTGGCGTGGACGGGGTGGGGCCGCGAACAGCACTGGCGGTGCTCTCGACCCTGAACCTGGATTCCGTCCAACGGGCGGTCTTCAGCGACGAGCCGGATCTGTTGAGCCGCGTCCCGGGCGTTGGCAAAAAGACGGCCCAGAAAATGGTGCTCTACCTGCATGACCGGCTGAAACCGGTCAGCGGATTGGAAAAAATTGCCTCGATGTCAGATACCGATTCCGAGGTCCTGGCGGCGCTGACGGCGCTGGGCTACTCGGTCGTCGAGGCGCAGACTGCCATCCAGTCCATCCCGAAGGACGCACCGGATGACGTGGAGGAACGTCTGCGGCTGGCCTTGCAGCAATTCGGCGGAAAATGATTTGTACAATCAATCCGCCCCCGCTATCGGTAAAGCGGGGGCGTTGCTAAATAACAGGAGGAACGATGTTAGAGAAGAAGATTGCTTTTATCGGTTCGGGAGCGATGGCAGAAGCCATGACCGCCGGGTTGCTGCGCCAGGGACTGGCGAAACCGGGTGACTTGCTGGCTGCTGATAACCACGCGAAGCGCGTTGATGACCTTCACCAGAAGTACGGTGTCCAGCCGTTTACGGACAACAAGGAGGCTGCTGCGGAGGCGGATGTGGTTGTGCTTTCAGTCAAGCCCCAGCGGCTGACCGAGGTACTCAACGGATTGAAGGGTGCTGTCCCAGCTGGCGCGCTGGTGCTTTCCATCGTTGCCGGGGCGACCATCGGGAAGATCAGCAAGGGACTGAAACACAATGCCGTCGTCCGCTCGATGCCCAATACCCCGGCGCAGATCGGGCAGGGAATCACCGTCTGGATGGCGTCGCCCTCGACCAGCGAGGCGCAAAAGGAAACGGCGCGCGCCATCCTGGGTGCGTTCGGCGACGAAGTGCAGGTGGACGACGAGAACTATCTCGACATGGCAACGGCTCTCTCCGGTACTGGTCCGGCCTACGTGTTCATGTTCATGGAAGCCATGATTGACGCCGGGGTTCATATGGGCTTTTCGCGGCGCGTCTCCGAGCAATTGGTGGTGCAGACCCTCAAAGGTTCGGTAGCGTACTACCAGATCGTCAATGAGAAGACGGATGTCCACGTGGCGGCGCTGCGCAACCAGGTCACCTCGCCGGGCGGGACTTCGGCGGAGGCGTTGTATTACCTCGAAAAAGCCGGTTTCCGAACCGCGATTTCACGGGCCATCTGGGCGGCCTACCAGCGTTCGCTGGAACTGGGCAAGGAGACGCCGGTCCACATCCCGGAAACAGGCAAGGACTGACGGGAAAAATCGAACGGGTAAAAACCGTTCGATTTTTTATGCATATCGTGTAAGGTATAATTCGGCGGGTTTATCTATGTTCGTCTCCTTCATCTGTGGTTAATTCATGTCCCTCATCACCGCCAACAATCTCTCCAAATCCTTCGGCCCGATGGACCTGTTCTCCGGCGTCTCGTTTGCCATCCCTAAGGGCTCGCGCCTGGCGCTGGTTGGACCGAACGGATGCGGAAAGACCACGCTCCTGCGCATCCTGGTCGGCCTGGATGAACCCTCCGGCGGGAAGATTTCGCGCGCCAAAGCCGTCCGCATCGGGTACCTGCCACAGGAGGCCGAGTTCGAGATGGAAGGCACCGTCTGGGATGCCTGCTTTGCTGTCTTCACCGACCTCATCGCCCGGCAGGGGGAACTGGAAAAACTCGAAGCCGAGATGTCCGCCCCGGAAAGGCGCGACCAGGCCTTGGTCCGGTACGGCCCGCTCCAGCACGAGTTCGAGCGGCGTGGCGGGTACACGTTCCAAACCCGTATCAAACAGGTCCTGACCGGCCTCGGTTTTTCATCCGATGATTTCCACATGCCGCTCGATCACCTTTCTGGAGGCCAGCGCACACGCGCCTTCTTGGCCCGCCTGCTGCTCTCCGAGCCTGACCTGCTGATGCTCGACGAGCCCACCAATCACCTGGATATCGCCGCGGTCGAATGGCTGGAAGGCTACTTGAGCAAGTGGGACGGTGCGGTGGTCATCGTCTCGCACGACCGCTACTTCCTCGACCGGGTGGCCAACGGCATCCTTGAGATGGTCTTCGGCGCCACCGAGCACTATTCCGGCAATTACTCGGCCTACCTGCGCACCCGCGAAGAACGCTGGGAGCACCGCCGCGAAACCTTCGAGGCTGAAAAAGAAAAATTACTCAAAGACGTCGAATATATCAAGAAAAACATCTCCGGCCAAAACGTGAGTCAGGCCAAAGGCAAACTGCGCCGCTTGAGCCGCATCGTCCAGGCCATCGAGCAGGTCGGCATGGAGGCCGTGGTCAACCAGAAATGGATCGAGACCAGCGAGGATGTGACCATCGGGACTTCGCCCTTCGGACCGGAGGAAGCAGAACGACGCGTGCGATCGCTGCGTGCCCCTGTGCGGACTCTGCCACGTCTGCACCTGAACCTGCGCTCGGCGACCCGTTCCGGCGAACTCGTTCTGCGCACCTCAGACCTGCGGGTCGGTTACCCTGGGCGTTTGCTTTTCGCCGCGCCGGATATCGTCCTGCGGCGTGGCGATTGCGCCGCGCTGATCGGTCCGAACGGGGCTGGCAAGACCACCTTCCTCAAAACCGTGCTGGGCCAGTTGGATCCGCTGGAAGGCGAAGTGAAGCTGGGAGCATCGCTGAAAATCGGTTACTTTGCCCAGGCGCACGAGGGACTGAACCCTGAGAACACGCTTGTCCAGGAAATCGACCTGGTCATGCCGCATTGGCTGCCGGGACAAATCCGCGAATACCTGGGCAAATATCTCTTCTCCGGTGACGACGCCTTCAAGAAGGTATCGGTCCTCTCTGGCGGCGAGCGTGGACGGCTGGCGCTGGCGAAACTGGCTTTGCAGGATACCAACCTGCTGCTGCTCGATGAGCCTACCAACCACCTGGATATTCCCTCACAGGAAGTGCTGGAAGCCGTTCTCGACGACTACGGCGGGACGATTTTACTGGTCACGCACGACCGCTATCTGATCGACGCGCTGGGTACCCAAATCTGGGAAATCGAACCTGATGAGTCGCAACTGACCATTTTTGAAGGAACATACAGCCAGCGACGGGAAGAGCGTGAACGTCTGGGCGTGCTGCGCACTGTAGAAGTAACCCAGACTGTCAAGAAACGCGCTGTACGCCGCTCAGTGGACCCGGCCGCGAAAGAAGAACGCCGCAGGATTGCTCGTCTGCAGGAATTGGAGAATAAAATCGCCGCTCAGGAGGTTCAGATGGCCGAACTCGGAAGGAAACTGGAAAATCCCCCCAAAGACACGACGCTGGTCCGCAAGTGGGGCAACCAGTACACCGCCCTGCAAGCCGAGATGGACGCGTGGCTGGCGGAGTGGGAGCAGTTACAAAATCAATAAACGAATAAATATAATGGCCGAGAACTAAATTTGTTCCCGGCTGGATTTTATCGGACTTCTACCAAGACTGCCCGGATAACCAGCCTATTGTCGTACTCGCCAGTTGCCTGATTGTAATTTCTGCAGTAGTTAAACGAAGACCCGCCAATAACGACTCCGATTTTGAGTTTATTTAGTCGAAGAAGCCGAGAAGTTGTTCGTCCTAGTTTTTCTTTACGGTGGATTTTGGCTTGGCTTGATTCTTGCGCGGTTTCGCAGTCCTCTTCTCGCTTTTTGCCTTCTTACTTTTTACTCGTTTCTCAGCAACTTTTTTTTCTTCCGCTTTCACCGCGAACATTTCATCGAACTTCCCATATGCAGACGGCACCCCCGCGCCATTTAGCGACTCGCAAACAACCTGCCACTGTTCCCCATTGACAAACCGCCAATCCAGAAAGACGTGACACTGGTAACCGCCCAGTTCTACATATAAGCCCTTATCGGTCAGTTCCCGGCAGGAGCGGATGTATTCCAGCCCAGTGACGTAATCCTTGAAAACGACGCAGGCTTCTTTCGGTAGGGACAGCGCCTCGGATAGCGTCTTCTGAACAAGTTGGCCGCTGGCTTTGTCCATAGAAGCGGCGGAGTTCTTGATCCAGCCACGCGTTTCAGCAACCTTATTGTGATAGACCACCAAACCGCGTTCATTCCCGATGCAGTTGGAGTAAGCGAACACATCCTCGTTAACCGTTCCGCTTGCACCCACAGTGTGGGAGTCCAGGGTGTAAAAGTCATACAGCTGGAAATACTCCACGTTGGCAAAGAGTGCGCGCCGGTGGGTCAATGGGAAGATGCGCCATTCGTGGCCGCGCACCAGACCATCGTCCACGGACTCGTCCCATTTGGCGTGACGATATTCCATGCCGTATTTCTCGCGATAGCCTTCGATCTGCCCGTGACCAATCATCGGCAGGCCGGGCAGGGTGACCATCAGCGTACAGACGCCGAAGTACTTGTCGGTGGTGCCGAACTGCTCGGCAGCGGTCTTTTCGTCGGGGTTGTTCATAAAGTTGACGTAGCGTTTGAGCACCTGCGGGTCGAACTCGAGCGTGTTCTTGATCACCTGGCGGTATTTGGCGTTATCCTCGTCGCGTAGCATATGCATGAACGCCGAGTTATACACACGGTGCATCCCCAGCGTGCGGACGAAATAGCCTTCCATCATCCAGAAAGCCTCAGCCAGCAGCAGCGTGTCCGCGACTTCCGCCGCGACACGGTCCACCACTTCGCGCCAGAACTCGTTCGGAATGGCCGCCTCAAACTGGACCCGGGTCATGCCATGCTCGGAACGAGACGGGATCGCCCCGCCGTGTCCCGGCTCGGGGAACCACAGGCGCTGGATGTGTTTCTTGGCGAGAGTCATGGCGGCGTCGAAACGTATGATGGGAAAATTGCGCGCCACGTGCAGGATGGTCTGGATGATGGCCTCGCGCACCTCCGGCTTTGAGTAGTCCAGTTGGGCAGTGTCGTTCCAAGGCAAGGAGGTGCCGTCGTTGCCGTGATAGACGTAGCGCGTGTCGCCGGTCCAGCGGTCAAAGCGTTTGAAGACCACTGCCGCGTCGCTTTTATCGTAATAGTGATCCTCGATTTGAATCCCCACGCGGCTGTCGTTCGACAGGTCTGCACCGTTGAAGGAGTAGTTTGGGTAAGGCGAGTAGGGGAGTGAGAGGAACCAGTCGGGGTGCTCTACCAGCCAGCGCGAATCGATGCCTATGTGATTGGGAACCATGTCAGCAGAAAGGCGGATGCCATGCTGCCAGGCGCGCCAGCGCAGGTTTTGCAGCGCCTCCCAACCGCCCAGGTCGGCGGCAATCTGGTAATCCATCAATGAATACGCCGAAGCCACTGCGTCGGTCTGGCGCATCATCTGTTTCATGCGCTGTGAGGCGATACTGCTGTAGAAGCTCCAGCTCTTCATCTGGAATTTGATCCAAGTGGAAGATGGCACGCTGGAATTTTTTTGAAAGCTGGTCAAGCCAGACGTAGGAGTTCTTGGCAATCAAGACGAGACGCGGCATCCAATCCTTATCGGGACTGAAGCGCTCGTACTCGGTATTGTCGTGGCCGGTAAAAGTCAGCACGGGGACGTTTCCGGCGAAGCCTCCGGCGAAGTTACCGCGGAGGGCATCTTCCTTGACGAAGTCTATACCGCGCAGAATCTTCAGCACGAAACTCTCACCCAGGATAACGCCCCAATGGTTGAGCAGGAACTCCAATTGGGCAGACAGCGAGTGCGGTGCGACGCGTGCCGGCGCAAGCAATACTTCGATCAACGACTCTCGATCCTCTGCTTTCGTTTCCGGGTTTCCAAAACCAGGCTGTCCTTTGAAGAAATCTTTCAGCACCCGCACCGCTTGCTCGTAGGGGCTGGACTGTTTGAGCGGTTCCTCGTCGAAGAGTTCTTTATACGGTTGGACAGCCGGATTCTGGTTCGTGATATGCAGGATGAGCATCTCTTCCAGCGTGGCGGCGCGGTTCGGTCGGCCGGCAGTGTCCATGTCCAGGTAGTGCCGGGCATCCATTTCGCGGCGATAGACTGCCATGGGGGGGAAGTCCTCGGTAAATTTTAGCAGGGCCGCATCCGCGTCCAATCCGACCGCATCCAGGGCCCGCCTCATGACGCCTGGGTTTTGCATCTCGTACTGGCGGACGAGGATGTGCAGGATTTCGTCAATCAAACCCATGGCGTTGATATCGCTGGCTGGGACGAACTGACCGCGTACTTTTGTCATGCTCTCGGCGAAACGCCGGGCAGCGGCGAAATCAGCCAGAACTACATTGCCGTTCAAGGCGAATAATTGCTCATCAAATTGATATTTTTCTCTGGTTTTATGGGAAACGTGGAATTCAAAACAATTGATCACAGGCGAGGAACGACGGGCAACTCTCATATGCAAACTCCTCCGACGAATCGCTGAACCTAACCGCCTCTTAATCATACCCGATAACCCGATTTCGAGTAGACTTTTTATTTTATGCCCGCTGATTTAAGCCTGATAGCTTCCTTTTTGCTGATCATCGAGAGCATTTTCTACCTTGCTGCCTTTGCGCCGTTAGAGTGATAGTGCCACGGTCCAGATGGGAGTCGCAGTTAGGGTGGACGTATGAG
>JAPLGV010000358.1:0-3805 GCA_026389975.1 Chloroflexota bacterium | reverse complement strand
TAGGGCGGATGTATGGGGACGAGAAAAAAAATCAAAACCAAACCATAACTCCCGCACGAAATGGCGGGAGTTATGATGTGGGTCTCGTTCATGGTGAAGCAAATCGGTTAGCGTTTTTTACTGCTTCTTGCATAAATGAGTCCATTGCAAAAAGGTCTTTAACACGAAGGACGCGACGTACACAAAGGATAAGTGATGAAGGCTTTTCCTTCGTGCCCACCTGCCCCCGGTATTTGGGGGTTCGTGACCTTTGTGTTTAGACGGTTTTTGCAGTAGAGTCATAAATATCTGAACTCGCTATTTTCGAATTGCGAGCAATTCCGGGAATTTTGGTTCAAATATTTACACAGTACCCTATAGGCAGCAACCAGCCAACCAGGCCGTAGAAGAACCCAAGCAAAAGCAAGGCGAATTTGATAGTGGCACACACGCCGACGAAGTAGGTCACCGGGGCGGTGACGAATCCATTCAGCAGTTGCTGTGCCTGCCCGAAATTCTCCATTGCATCGAAGAAGGTTGCGGTGAACACGCCGTAAGCGGTCCAGGTTCCAAGCCGGGCCAACCAGCCCGAACGTTGGCCAGCCGCCAGCAACGCCCCCAGGGCCACAGTCAAGGCATAGGATGGCATGAAGAGGTAATCAAGGCCCAGGCCAAAAGCAGCAAAGAGACTGGCGCGCCCTTCCCACGAGGACAGAATCGTCTGCGCCTTTTCCGGTGTCCAGGCGAACTGGTGCGAGACGATGCCGGCAGGCGCCGCGGAAGTGATCAGCGGGGTGTTGAGCACCTGGAAAACGGCGAACAGGACCAGGGTCCAGGCGAGCAGCGCAAAGAAGACCGGCTTACGGGCGCTGTCGGAGATGAAGGCGAGTGGATGTTTCATGCAATCACCTTCTGATATACCCGGTGGTTCTTGTATTCCACGCCGTTCAGGTTTTTCAGGTCGGCGCGCATTTGCTTGGTGGTTTCGGCCACCTGAGTCATTTCGACAAATTCGAACTGCTTGAAATCCAGCATGGTTTTGCCCATTTCGTAGTAGAGCAGGGCGTTGCCGCCAATACCCTGGAATTCGGGCAGGACGCCCATACCGTTGCCGGAGACGGTTTTGGTGCGTTTCATTTCGAGCAGGATGTCCACGATGCCAAAGGGGAATAAGCGGCCTTTGGCGCGCTGGATGGCGGCGGAGACATCCGGGAAGGCAAACAGGAATCCGACGATGTCCTCCCCGTGCATGATCAGTTTGATCAGACGGTGGTCGGCAACCATGAAGACGTTTTGCACGGCGTAGTCAATATCACCCTGAGAGAAAGGATAGTATTCCCAGTTTTTGATAAAGGTCCGATTGTAGGTCTCGCCGATACGCTGCGCCCAACTGACCAGTTCCTTCTTGCTTTTGAAATGTTTGACGGTCAGTTTCCCGCGTTCCATGACGCGCTGGGCGATGCGCTCTACCCGCTCCGGGATTTTGAAAGCGTCCGAGGGCAGGTAGCAGGAAACGAAGTCCACTTCTTTCTCGAAACCCAGCGCCTCGACCAGTTTTTGATAATACGGATAGTTATAGTTCATCATGGTCATCATCTGACGATGCTCATAACCTTCAATTTGGATGCCGTAACCATCGAAAGGCGAAAGCCCCTTGGGGCCGATGACGGTGTCCAGGCCGCGTTCGCGTACCCAGTGGAAGACGGTTTCGAATAGTGCCCTGGCAACTTCGAGATCATCAATGGTATCGAAGAAATAGAATTGTGCTTTTTTAGCCTTGTGATATTCGTTAAAAAGCTTGTTTACCCCAGCGCAAATGCGACCGACCACTCTGCCGTCCCGGACGGCCAGGAAGAAATCGGCGTCGGAATACTTAAAGAAGGGATGTTTCTTGCGGTTGAGCGGCAGATAAGCATCCATGAACAACGGCGGGACCCACTGGGGGCAGTCCTTGTAGAGATCGTAGTAAAACTCGACGAAGCGCTTGACCTGAGACTTATTTTCGGTATCTATTTTTTCGATGGTGAGCATGAGGCACTCCTTGGTAACACAATCAATGCTTCTGCACAGTATATTACAAAAAGCTATTTTGGGGATATGGGGGGAGTGGCTAACCACTTTAAACAAGGAACGCGTTTACTGAAAATATGCGATAATAATGCTAACGAAATAACAAGGAGAACATCAAGGAGAAACCAATGAGTGAATTTTGCACGGAAGAGTTTCGCGTCAACGGTGAGGAACTGCTTGCCAAAATTAAGCAACTGGTCCATGAGGGCAACATCCGCCGTATCATCATCAAAGACAAGGATGGCAAAATCTTGATTGAGTTCCCGTTGACCTTCGGCGTGGTGGGCCTGGTGCTGGCGCCCACGTTGGCGGCAGTAGGGGCGATTGCCGCACTGGTTACCGAAGCGACGATCGTGGTGGAAAAAGAAGCCTGACCACCTGCCGTATGAAACGCGTCCGCTTCGGATTGCTCCTGCTCGTCGTTGCCATCACGCTCCAGTTGGCCTGGTATGCTGTGTTGATGGTATCCTACGTCCGTACACCGGGGAAACTGGAAGGAGCGGACTTTCTGTTCTACTATTCGGTCGGACATGTGGCACGTGACCATGGCCTGGGTGCGGTATATAATCTGGACCTCGAATCTGCCGCGCAGGCCGAAGTTACACACCTGCCTGTCGGCGCGCAGCAGATTTTTCTCCCTAACCATCCCCCGTTTTTATATTCGGTGGTTCTTTTCTTCTCCGGCCTGGACTACCGCCCGGGATACCTGTGCTTTGCGGCTTTTCTTTTTTTGTTGGTTACAGCGGGTTTGCCCTCGCTGGGTTGTGCCCTCAAACAAAACGGCTGGCCGCGAACACAGGTGTTTGTGATGTTGGCGGGCGTGTTGCTGTTCGAGCCGCTGTATATGAGCGTGCTGAAGGGACAGGATTCTGCCCTGCTCCTGCTCGGTGGTCTTCTATGGTTCTCTGGCTTGATACGAAATAATAATCGGCTGGCGGGCCTCGGTCTGTCGCTGACGCTCATCCGACCGCAGGTTGCCCTCGTGCTGGCAGTGCCTTTCCTGTTCCAAAGGCGCAAAGTTTTCGGCTGGTTTTGTGCCGGGATGGCGGCGCTTGGGTTTTATAGTTTCCTCCAGGTCGGCTGGATGGGCGCGCTGGACTATATCCACATCTTGACCGCCAGCGCTGGAGGTGAAGGTAATGGCTTGGCCGAGCCAGCCATGTTCAATTTCACCGGCCTGCTCCTGCGTCTCGCCCCGCGGCTGGACCTTGGACTCGTCCACACCATTGGATGGGGCCTCTTCGCCGCCGCGCTGGCCGGTCTATGTGTGCTGTGGGGTCTATCAAAATCAATCGGCTACCGTCACATTGCGCTGGCTCTGACTTTGAGTCTGTTTGCCGCGCCGCACCTGCAGTATCACGAGCTGGCACGGTTGGCGGTTCCCATGGTCGGATTAGGGATTGCCGGTGTAGCGGCGGGCCGGTTGACGGCCCCGCGCGCAGCGGCCCTGCCGATGGCAGCCTCGGTGCTCCTGCTGTTCAGCGAGTTCTGGGACCCGGCGCGGTTCACCGTTCCCTATTTGCTGATGGCAGTTTTGCCTGCCCTGACGTGGTGGTATGAAACGCGTTGATTTTCGCCGCGTTTACGTGATTACAGGTTTCGTAACGCTGATTGTCGTTTATGCTGTGCTTTGGGTACGCCGGTCGCGCTGTTTGGGTTGGATGCACCCAATCACGCTCAATTGACGACGGATTTTTACCAACGGGTGCAACCTGCACAACCCACGCCGTCCTCGGTAATTGTCCATGTTTTTTGA
>JAPLGV010000407.1 GCA_026389975.1 Chloroflexota bacterium | reverse complement strand
TAACGGAACATTAAGGATGCGCCCAGGCTGACTAGCAGGCCCACGGCTTCCAGGCCAAACAACCCGGCGATGACGTACAGGAAAATCGTCCAGCCGGAGACGGCGGCTTTCTGGCGAACTTCCTGCCCTTCGGCCAGTTGACGCACTGCCAGTGCGGCCTGGTTCAGGTCGGCCTGCGTGCTGCCAACCCACACCCAGCCCGCTGCCGCGCGCGGGACCACGAGCCGGCTGCCGTTGAATTCAACCAACCACTTCCGCAGGCTCTCGGGCGGATCGAGCGCCAGGGTGAGAGGCAGGATGACGGCCTTAGGGGTCGTCTCTTTTGCCACCGGCTGGCTGACCAGTTGAAGCGCGGCGGGCAGGCGCGGGGTCTGTTTTTGAACCGCTGCCAGCATGGCCGGGCCGAAGATCCCGTTTTCCACGTCGAAAATCAAGGTCGGGAACGCAGCGTGCTTTTCGGTTAGAGCGCGCGTGGCTGTTTTCCCATCCTTGCCCAGTGTCAGGCCGTGGTAGACGCCCAACAGGACGAACAGGGTCAAAATTTCCAGGGCTTTTAGCGAACCCTGTAAAACGTTTGACGCGCCGCCGCCCAGCAGGGCATTGAGCAGGAGGTAAACCAGGCTGCCGGCGGAGATCATCCCGCCGATAACGCTGACAAAGAGCGCCAGGTAAAGGTAGATTTTGCGGAGGAGCGAACGCCGGGCGTGGTCGCCGGCATCACCGGGCAAGAGCGCCTCGGCTTGCATCGGCCTCCAGGTCAGCAGCCAGAGCGGAAGGCCCACGCCGAGGGTGGACAGGGCCGCCGTCAGGCTTAGACGCAGCGTGCCGCCCCAGGCCTGGCCGCCGAGCAGCGCGTCCACCACAAAGGCGAGCACCATTCTCAGGCCAATGAAAGTGGCTCCCAGCCCAATGGCAGACAGGATGTAGGAATACAGGCGGCGCATCCCGGAACGGCGCGGGGCGTCGGGGACTTCACTCGTGGTAGTCCCGGTTCCAGCACGGGACATCGAACGTGTTAACCAGTTGCCGTAGTAGGCCCACACCCCCGCCAGCGGAACGCCGATGGAAAGCGGACCGCTGATATGCTGGACGAAGGTCTGCAACAACATCTTCTCGCCCAGGATCTGCCGCAGGAGCAGGTCAAGTACGATCCCACCCGAGGTGAGGACGGTGATGACGCCTCCCAGGGACAGGGCGTAGAGCAGTCCCAGCCGCAGGAGCGATTCGCGCTCCGCAAGCTCCGGAATAGTCCCGGTTCCAGCAGGGTAGTCCCGGTTCCCGCGTGGTAGTCCCGGTTCTCGGACGGGAGACGGGGCACGGGGCGAAAGTGAATCCTGGACCGTTTTCCAGGCCCAGACCCAGACCGGGGTGCCGACCAGGGTCAGCGCCAGGCCGTTGATGAAGTTTGCCCGCAGCAGCGAACCAAATGTGCTGGGCGGGATTTGCAGGATGAAGAGCAGGATCTGCTGTACTCCGGCAACGGTCAGGAACAGGCCGTAAAGCACCCAAAGATAGCGGGAGATGCGGCGCACAATGGTGAAAGTTTCGAGGTAGTCCCGGTTTCCGAACGGGGCTTTGAGAGTTATTTGTTTCCAGTCGGCGCGCAGGACAGTGAGGAAATAGGACGCAATCAGAGCGTTCATCAGCAAGGCGATAAGGTTGTCGCTCCAGGTCTGCTGGCTGCCGACTACCGCTGCCAGACGCGAGAGGTGATTGGCCTCCAGGAACAGACGGTTGATGACTGCCAGAAAACTCTGGATGGCCGGGATGAGCGTGGATAGCAGGACGGCGTACAGGAAGAAGGCGCGTAGGCCGGAGGCGTGCTCGTCCATTTCCCGGCGGGCGTCACGCTGGGCCACCCACCAGTGCAACCCGAAGACCGGCATGCCAACCAGGATGAGCGCCAGCGCCTCGGCCAGCCGTGTCGCGCTGCCGCCGATGACAGCCGGGACGAAGATGGATCGCAGCAGGCCGATCAGCCCCCACAGGACCACTTCCAGGCTGATAAAGGCTACCGCATAAAAGTAGAGACGGCGAATGGTGCGCATATGACCTCCTCCCAAGGGTAGGGCATGTAACTGAGTTTCCAGGCTCCACCCTGCTGGACGAGAGTGGCTGTATCGGTCGAACTCCAGCTTTGCGTGAAAGGCCCGCCGCCAGCGTAGAGCACGCTCACGCTGACTGTCGCCTCGCCGCTGTTTAAGTACTGGATGCTCCCGACCTGCAGGGCGTTGCTGGAAACGTCCAATTGGTTTGTCAGGAAAGCGTGGCGAAAGGCATCGTAAGTTGGCTTGTTGTCTTTGTCGGCCAGGTAGTTATAGGCGCGCTGAAAGTCCTGTTTTTGCAGGGCCAGGGCGTAATTGCGGATTATGCCTTCCGGCGTGTCGTCCGCGCCGTAAACTTGCGTATCCTGGCGGATGAAGAACAGCGCCAGCGCAGCGATGACCAGCAAACCAATAAAGATCAGAATCCCCAGCAGAAAGCGGTCTTGTTTCATACTTCACCTCCGATAAACCGGATTGGTTTTCCTTTGGGCGGATTTTCCGGGCTGAAGCAGGATGACCAGAAAGGGTCCCAGCGCAGGGACGAGCAGCGCGAACAGCCCCCATAACGTGTACTGGCTGAAGGTCAGCGGCTGGCGGCGCAAGTACAGCATCGCCAGAACATACATGGCAACCAGAAAGCCAGCCAGCAACAGCAGCAGCGTTTCAGCGTTCATCTGGATTGATTGTATCGTTTTTCTGGTTGAGAAGCAAGCGGGGTCTTTGGGAATCTCAGGGAAAAAGGATAGTTATGGGGGTGTTGGGCGGGCGAAGCCCGCCCAACACCCCCGATTTTCCGCCTCCCACACTAATTTCCAAAGAGCGCAGGCGGCACACTGACGTTTTGATTTGGTATACTCAGGAATTCACGAAATTGTAGTAACGACTTTAGTCGTTCCGCAAAAGCAGCGACTGCACCTGCCCTGGCGGGCGGTGCCAGGAAAATCGCCACCTCGAATCTTTTCGTGATGTACTGATACTTATCTAATTCAAGGAGTAAACCATGTCCACCCCTCCCCGCTGGGACCTGTCTAACGTCTACCCATCACTCGAATCCAAAGAATTTGAAGCCGCCGTTGCCACTGTCAAAGGCCAGATTGACGGGCTGGAAAAACTGTTTGCTGAAAAAGTCGCCAGGATGGACGCCAAAACTCCGGTAAAAAAATTGTCCGGTGTTGTCGGCGAAGCCATTGACCGCTTCAATATCCTGTATGAATCCTCGGGCACCGTGCGCGCCTACATCCAATCGTTCGTCGCCACCGACTCGCATAATACCCTGGCCATGAAGAAAATGTCCGAATTCCAGATGGTTGGCGTGCGGATGCAGAATCTCGGCAACCAGTTCCAGGCCTGGGTGGGGTTGATCGCCCCGGTGCTGGAGAAAGTCATCCAGGCCAACCCCATCGCCAAGGCTCACGCTTTCTCGCTGCGCGATACCGCCGGGCAAAGCAAGTACATGATGTCCGGGCCGGAGGAAGCCCTGGCAGCCGAACTGTCCTTGAGCGGGGCCAGCGCCTGGGGCAAACTGCAGGGGACCATCACCTCGCAATTGACCGTGGACTTTGAACTGGACGGCAAAACCCAGAAACTGCCCATGCCCGCCCTCATCAACCTGCATTCGCACCCAGACGAGTCCGTGCGCCGCCGGGCGTACGAGGCAGAAATGGCAGCCTGGAAAACGGTCGAAGAGCCGCTGGCGGCCTGCCTGAACGGCGTCAAAGGGACAGCCAACGCGCTCAATCTTCATCGCGGCCGGACCGACGCGCTGCACCCCGCCATTGACATGGCCCGCATTGACCGCCCAACTCTGGAAGCCATGCTCGGCGCGATGGAAGCCTCCTTCCCAACTTTCCGCAAATATTTCAAGGCCAAGGCCAAACGGTTTGGCAAAGAAAAACTGGCCTGGTGGGACATTTTCGCCCCGGTTGGCAAAACCGAGAAGAAATATAGCTTTGACGAAGCGCGCGATTTCATCATCACCAACTTTGGCAAGTTTTCCCCCGAATTGGCCGCCTTCGCCAAACGTGCCTTCGACCAGCGCTGGATTGACGCCGAACAGCGTGAAGGCAAGCGCGGCGGCGCGTTCTGCATGGGCGTGCCCGCGGTCAAGGAGAGCCGCGTGCTGTGCAACTTCGACGGCACGCTCGACCAGGTCAGCACCATTGCCCACGAACTTGGCCACGCTTTCCATAACGAGTGCGCCTACCAGGCCGGCAAGACCGAGATCCAGCAGGACACTCCCATGACCCTGGCCGAGACCGCCTCCATCATGAACGAAACCATTGTCATGGAAGCCGTCCTGTCGCAGACCACCGACCTGCAGGAACAGCTTGCCATCATCGAAACGCAGTTGATCGGCGATACCCAGGTGATCGTGGATATCTACTCGCGCTACCTGTTCGAGAAGGAAGTCTTCGAGCGCCGCGAAAAATCCGAGCTTTCCGCCGGGGACCTGTGTGGCATCATGGAACAAGCCCAGAAAACCGTCTACGGCGACGGCCTGGACGAGAAATACCTGCACAAGTACATGTGGACCTGGAAGCCGCACTATTATTACGCCGGACTCTCGTTCTACAACTTCCCCTACGCTTTCGGCCTGCTATTTGGTGCGGGGTTGTACGCCATCTACCAGCAGCGCGGCGCAGACTTTGTGCCTGATTACAAAAAGCTGCTGGCCTCCACCGGCGAAGCCTCCGCCGCCGACCTGGCCGCCCGCTTCGGGATTGACATCCGCTCCCGCAAGTTCTGGGAAGACAGCCTGGGCGTGATTGCCAGGCGCGTCGAGAGATACTGCGAACTGTAGCGAATTGTAGGTCACGTCTCAGACGTGACCTGAACTAGCACCCACCCTCCACTCTCATCATTCCCCGTCCCTTTAGGGCAGGGGGGAAGGGTCTGAAAAATCAAGCCGTTGATACAAATACTCACCCCGAATCTAACCTTCGGGGTGAGTCATGTTTGTTAATGGACTTTATAAACACCCCGTCAGGCGCTAAGCTTACTCATGCGCCTTGGCGCTTTCCGTGAGGAACATTTTTGGTTCCCGGAGAAGTGCGCCCAGGATGATGCTCAGTGCCATCAGTACGATGAGCACAACCAGGGAAGATGTCATTGAACCTGTTTGCGGGGATTTGAAGGCATCCATGGCGAAGATGAAGACGATCCCGGAAATTTGCCCCATCAGGAGCAGCAGTCCGTTTGAGGTACCCTCCGGCGTCGGGTAGGTGATCTCAGCCCCATATTGGAATCCGATCGGCCCCGAGCTGAGCAGGAAGAAGCCCAGCGTGAAGGAGGCCGTGAGCAGCAGCCAATAGCTCGTCGCGTAAGCGATGCCGACCAGCCCCACCGTCGCCCCGGCCAGCGCCAGGATGATAAACGGCACTCGCCTGCGGGTACGGTCAGAGAGGGACGGGACGACCAGGGCGCCGACAATGCCGCCGACAATCATCAGCCCGCCGACGGTCCCGGCCTGGGTGCTGGAGAAACCGCGCGGCGCGACGATATTCTCGATCCAGGTGGTAACGGCATTGAAAGCCCCCAGCCCGACGAAGAAGATGACCAGAAGCAGGAGGAAGTTCCTCTGGCGAAACATCTGTTTGAAGCCGTCGAAGACCAGCGAGCGCACTTCCATTCCCGCAGGGCAGGGCGGCGTCGCCGGTCGCTCTTTGGCAAAGACAAAAAAGGCCAGCGCGGCCACCACAGACACGATCCCATAAGCGACCAGCATGCCGCCGATTTGGAAATGGATCGTCAGGAATGGGGTCAACCCCAGACCCAGGAAGATGCCGAGGTACATCGCCAGCGACCCAAGCCCCGAGGCGGTGGCTCGCTCGCGGACCGGGAACCAGCGTGCCGCCACCGTGGTCACCGCGTTCAGGATAAACGGCTGCCCGACGGCAATCCCGATCTGGGCAACCAGCACCAGCGTATAGCTGGAGGCGGTCAGGCCGCGCATCAGGCCGAAGATACCGGTCAGAGCCGCGCCGATCCCCACCGCCACCCGCAGGCCGTAGGTATCGATCACCCACGAAGCCGGGATCGAGATGACGATGTAGACGATCATGAAGATCATGGACAAAAGCCCGATGCTGAGGTCTGAGACGCCATAGAACTGGACCGCGTCGCTGGTGATCGAGGCGAAAGTGATCCAGAGCAGTTGGTTGACCGCCACGATGAACATGAACAGGCAACCAGAAGGGTAACTATTTTGAAACCAATTTCAAAGATAACAGAAAATTTCACAGAATCCGTT
>JAPLGV010000484.1 GCA_026389975.1 Chloroflexota bacterium | reverse complement strand
TGGCTCTCCAGTCCGGATTGGGCGGTCCCGGCGCTGATATTGATGAGCCTGTGGAGTGTGGGTGGCGGGATGATCATCTACTTAGCCGGTTTGCAAAGCATCCCTACCACGTTCTATGAAGCTGCCCAACTCGACGGTGCCAACGGCTGGCAGCAATTCTTCCGCATTACGGTGCCGCTCATGTCGCCAGTCATTTTATATAACCTGATCATTGGCATCATCGGGACTTTCCAGTATTTCACCGAAGTGTACGTGCTGACCAGCGGTCTCACCGGAGGGATTGGGGGTCCGGCCAAATCCACGTTATTCTACAATGTATATCTCTATAGCAATGCCTTCCGCTATATGAATATGGGCTATGCCTCCGCACTGGCCTGGGTGCTGTTGACCTTGCTCGTCTTACGCAGTGCATCTGCCTGGGTTTACTATGAAGGCGAGCTTCATAACAAGTGAGAGACACCATGGGCATGAATAAAAAGACTCACGAACGGATCAACCAGATCGTCTCCACCATCCTGCTTTCTATCGGTATGCTGGTTGTGCTTACCCCGCTGGCTTGGATGATGGTATCTGCTCTCAAACCGCGTGATGCAGTCAATACCTACCCTCCGCAGTGGATCCCGACCGACCAGGTGCATGTAACGATCGACGGGCAGGAATATTTCCTGTATGATATTCCAGTCAACGGGGAAATGCGCCAGCTGGCGCTTTTGGACAAGCAGGGTGGGACAGGAACATTCGTAAATCCGGAGGACCCTTCCGAAAGTTATGAGCTTACCGTTGCCTCCGGTATTCGCGTCACGCAGGTTAAACTGCACTGGGAAAACTTCGTCAGTGCGGTCACAAAAGTACCCTTCGGGCGCTACCTGCTTAACACCATGATCGTGGTGGTGTTTGGCACCATCGGCACGGTCGCCTCCTGCACCCTCGTGGCATACGGCTTTGCCCGCTTCCGCTCAAAAGCCATGCCGATCCTGTTCCTGCTGCTGCTCTCGACGATCATGCTGCCTCCGCAGGTGACCCTGATACCGACCTTTATCGTCTTCCAAAAGATAGGCTGGTATGACACGCTCCTGCCGCTGATCGTGCCAGCTTTCTTCGCCAATGCCTGGGATGTGTTCCTGCTGCGCCAGTTCTTCATGACCCTGCCAACCGAACTGGACGACGCAGCTCGCATAGATGGCTGCGGGCCGTTCGGCATCCTCTGGCACATCATCATCCCGCAATCCTACCCGGTACTGGCGACCGTGACCATCTTCACCGTGATTTATGCTTGGAACGACTTCTACGCGCCCCTGATTTACCTGCAAAGCCAGGAACACTGGACCCTGGCGCTCGGCCTGCAATCGTTCAACGCGGTCTACACCAACCAGGGAAACCTGCTCATGGCCGCCTCGACTCTGATGGTCATCCCGCCAATCTTGATGTTCTTCTTTGCTCAAAAACTGTTCATCCAGGGCGTGGTCATTTCCGGCATCAAGGGATAGTGTAAAATAGAAATAATCCAAATCAGGAGATTCCCATCAGCGTCATTCTGAACGGCCTATGGCGTTTCTGTACCGAAGACAATTCCGACTTCGCTCAACCCGGTTACGATGATTCTGCCTGGAAAACGATGTCCATCCCGGCCAACTGGTTCCTGGGCGGGCTTGACCATCACGGTGTCGTCTGGTTCCGCTATGGATTCCGCCACCGCACGCGCGG
>JAPLGV010000406.1 GCA_026389975.1 Chloroflexota bacterium | reverse complement strand
TACTTCTTTTACCCTTCCAGTGACCAAGGTCGTCGTCGCCAACCTCGACACCGGCGGCCCCGGCTTCGATGCCGCCAAGGCGCAGTTCCCTGGCGGGTCGCAGGCCAATTCGATGGGCGAGATGATCGTATCCACTTTGCAGGGTGAAAACTTTGCCAACCTGATGGAGGTGACCACGCTGGAAAGCGCCGAGGCCGCCCATTCTGCCGTGGATAAGCAGGAAGCTGGCGCGGCGATCATCCTCCCGGCCGATTTCTCGCAGCAGTTCTCGACCCTCTCCGGGCAGGCTACCATCGAACTGTACAAAGACCCCACCCTGACCCTCGGACCGGGCATCGTGCAGTCCATCCTGGCCCAATTCATGGACGGCATGTCGGGCGCCAAGATCGCCGTGGATGTGACCATGAAACAAACCGGCAGCAGCGACCCGCAACTGATCGGCCAGACCATCCAGGAATACATGGCTGCTTCACCCACCGGCGACCAGACGTCCGCGCTGCTGGATGTGCGTTCCCCCTCCACGACCAAGACGCCAGTAAATCCCGTTACCGCCATGATCAGCATGATCCTGGGCGGGATGACCGTCTTCTACGGTTTCTTTACCGGGGCTTCTGCGGCTCAATCCATTCTGAAAGAGGATGAGGAAGGCACCCTGCAACGACTTTTCACCACACCCACGGAACAGTCCACCATCCTGGGTGGCAAGTTCCTGGCCGTCGGCCTGACGGTGGTGGTGCAGATGACCGTCCTGTTCATCCTGGGTCACCTGATCTTCGGGATCAAGTGGGGACCGTTCCTGCCGCTGGCCATCGTGACCCTTGGCTCAGTGCTGGCCGCATCTTCCTTCGGTATCTTCCTGATGTCGCTGCTCAAGAATGTCAAGCAAAGCGCTGTCATCTTTGGAGGTGTTATCACTACCACTGGGATGTTGGGCATGATCAAGGTTTTCACAATGGGAGCTGCGAATGCCACCTGGGCCGATACGGTCTCCCTGTTCGTACCGCAGGGCTGGGCGGCACACGGCCTGCTCCAGCTCATGGACGGCGCCTCCCTGCCCCAGATCCTGCCGACCTTCGGAGCGCTGGTAGCCATGAGCATCGTTTTCTTCGCCATCGGCATCCTGCGCTTCCAGAAGCGCTATGCGTAACCCTCACCCCTTGCCCCTCTCCCTCAGGGAGAGGGAGGAGACAAAAGAAATGAACCGAATCTTCGATATTACCGTCAAAGACCTGACACAAATCCTGCGTGACCGCAAGACATTCATGTTCCTGCTGCTCATGCCGATCCTCTTCACCATCCTCTTCGGGTTTGCTTTCAGCGGTACCGGCAAAGGCCCGGCGGATAGCCGCCTGCTGGTCGGTTACCTGGACCTGGATAATGGAACATACAGCCAGCATCTCAAGAATATGTTGACCGGTTCCACCGTTATCCGTCTGGACGAAGATACCACTCGCAGCGAAACGGACCTCAACCAGCTGGTGGCGGACGAAAAACTGGCTGCCGCCCTCATCGTCCCGGCCGGATACAGCCAATCGGTCCAGGACGGAACGCCGCTCAAGTTGACCTTCATCGCCGATCCGTCCAACCCGTCGGCTTCCACCATCCAGGGCGAAGTCATGGCAGCCACCAACCGGATGATGAGCGCCATCCGCACCGCGCAGATCGTCGGGCAGACCACTTCGGCCTTCACACCGGCTTTCGAGCAGGCGCTGGCCGCCTGGCAGGATCCGCCCGTGCAGGTGGTAAGCACCTCCAGCGCGACCATCAAGATGCAGGATGATATAACGTTGTCCGCAACCCACACCTCCCCCGGCATGATGCTGCAATTCGCCATTGCCGGACTGATCGGCGCCGCCACGGTCATCGTCAACGAGCGCAAGACGCGCTCCCTGCAGCGCCTGCTGACCACGGCCACTTCCCGTGTCCACATTTTGCTCGGGCATTACCTGGCGATCTTTACGCTGATCTTCGGGCAGTTCGTCCTGCTAATCACCTTCGGCCAGTTATTCCTCCACGTGGACTACCTGCGCATCCCGCTGGCAACCTTGCTGGTGGCAGTGGCTGCCGCGGCCTGCATCTCTGCCATGGGACTGCTGATCGGGGTGTTCGCGAAAAGCGAAGAACAGACCGTCATCTTCGTGATGATCCCGATGTTTGTGCTTTCGGGTCTCGGCGGGGCCTGGATGCCGCTCGAATTTACGGGCGCGGCCTTCCAGTCCATCGGACACGTTTCGCCGGTTGCATGGGCGATGGATGGGTTCAAGAATATCGTTGCGCGTGGGCTGGGGTTCAGTTCCGTGCTCGTACCCGCCGCTGCACTGCTCGGTTACGCCGTGCTGTTTTTTATCCTGGCCGCGTGGCGATTCAGGACGAGCGAAGAGAGATAGAGAAAAAATGAGTCAAAGTAGAAAGAAAACCAAGAAGCTACAGAAGCAACGCCAACAGAAACGTCAAGGCACATTGAAACACCAGGAAAGAGCCTTACGCCGGCAGCCAGAGCCGGTACATGATGAGGTGCGTGAAGATATGCTGCCTCTTTTCTCTCGATTTGGCGATTTATCATCAGGTTCCGGGCCGGGCATGGAAAAATTGATGATGATGCTCATGGAAACCGACGATTTGGCAGATGAACCGGAGATGGCAGGCATCCTTTTCAATCCAATGCTGGCTACGGAAACACTCAGAAAAGTAGCGGAGAAAATGAGGCTTTCGCCAGGAAAATTAGATTCTCTTTCCCTAGAAGAACGAGAAGATACCCAATTGGATATGCTCGAAAGGAGTGTGAAGCAGCTTCTAACGGCGGATATATGCCAGGATATTCTGAAGAGATTAGATAACTTACGCCTGCGTTTGAAGCGCTCTGGCAAGAAGAAAGAAACAGTCAAAGTTGAAGCCTTGTTATCCTTCTTGAGAGAAGACAAAGAACGTGGAAGCTGGCCGATCATCGGCCTGGTGCAAGCCATCCTTCGACGCCATCTTGGAGTCGGTTTCGATCTAATGGATGTAACCATGACTGCGATGAGACCTGATGACATGGAGGACAATGACACATTGGTGACAGACAAGCTGAAGAAACCGGGCTTGATCAAGAAAGTAAAAACCTTGCTAAAAAAAACTCCAGGGCTGCGCGACTATCTGGAGGAACAAGCAGATAAAACGTGGGAAGAAGGAATGGATGCCGTCCTCGGAGGCGACTTGAATCTCGATATTTACTCGCCGAAAGAAATGAGAGCGGGCTTGGAAATCATTGCGAAGTCGAGTGGCTTTGACAGCGTTGAAGCGATGGTAACTGTCGACTCATCTTCATGGAAGTTGTCAGAAGACAAAGCCAAGATCGTCATAGATCAATTGGAAAACCATTTAACGAATTTGTTCACCCCAGCACGGCTGGAACAATTACGGGGAGAGATAGACGCCTTTTGGAAAGATTCGAAACACAAGGGTAAGTGGTCCCCCTTTCTCATGCTGTTGAGAGAGTCCCTGTCAGATAAGAAAGTGGTCGAGTACGATAAGGGATTCTTTGTTTATGCTTTTTGGGGTGAGTTACATGCGGGTGCGAAGGAAGCTAACAAAAACCATGAAAAAATGAACAGAAAATAGTTGCAAGCCAGCTCACGTCAAAGAGATACTGGTACATACAATGAAAAATCAAGACCGCCCACCAAACAGTTGGCGGATGATTTTTTTACGGGAGATCGTTTACGGGTCCGAAACGCTACGTCTTGATGAAATACGATATCAACGTTACTGCCGAGGCGATCACAATGACTATCGTGCAGACAATTGCGAAGTATTTTTGGAATTTATTGTTCGCAAAATGGCCCATGAGTTGCCGGTCATTTGTCAACTTGATCAGGTAATAAAAGACAAGTGGAAGTGCGATGGCATTGATTGTCTGTGTAACAATCGCTACCTTGAATAAAGACAAATTCGTGAACACTACAACGGCACCCACAACAAAGAGTTGCAGGGCAAAGAGGATATAGAACGTTTTGCTTTTCTTGTAGCTGTCATTGAGACTTCCCGAAAGACCGAAGAACTCAGCAAAAGCATAAGCGGTGGAAAGTGAGACGACGATAACGCCCATAAACCCGGCATTGAGAATGCCAATCGCAAACAATGTGCCAGCCAGGTTGCCCGCAAAGGGTTTGATCGCCAGTGCAGCCTGTTCACCTGCTTCCAGCGGGATATGGTTTACAAACAGCGTTGCGGCAGTCGCCACAATCATAAAGAAAGAAAAGAAGTCGGTCAGGAACGCGCCCCAGTAAGTTTCGAGTTGGGAATAGTTGATTTTCCCCTTCTCTATTTTCTTATCATAGGCAAAACTGCTGATAAAAAACTGTCCCCAGGGAGTAATCGTCGTCCCCAATACGCCCATGCCAATCAACAGGTAATCGCGCATATACGTTGGCGTGACTTGGACGCCGTGAGGGTAAAACAAGTTGCTGGCCGCCAGACCCCAATCCGGTTGCGCCTTGATAGCCGAGACAATATAGGCGACATAAAACAGACTGGCAAGCAGCATAATGGACTGGGTCAGCTTGTAGTTCCCTTTCACAATGAAAAGGAATGAAATAACCAGGACGATTAACACCGATGGAATAGCCGGCAGATTTAGCATCCTGCTGGTTGTCTTGACCGCCGACAGGTCTGTGATCAGCGTACCAAGGTTCGCGATTAGCAAAGCACCGAACATGAACATCGCCGTCCGGACGCCGAACTTCTCCCGGATTAAATCCGCCAGCCCCTTGCGGCTGATGATAGCCAACCGCATGCCCATTTCCTGGGTCACTCCGAGCAAGACGGTGATGATGACAAGCAAGAAAAGGATTGGGTAACCGAGTCTTGCGCCTGCAATCGAATAGGTGGCAACACCACCGGCATCATTATCTGACATGGCCGTAATGGTCGCCGGACCGAATACGGAGAGGAAAATCAGTATTCTCTTCCAGTAGCGATAGAAAAAGCCGCGTTTAATGATGGGTTTGGTCATGGAGCCCCACTTTGTTGTTAGCGGTAGAAGCGCGGCAAGCGTTTCTTCCAGGCGGTTGGAATGATCTTGTCCAGGGCATCGTCGGCGGTGACAATACCGTGCAGGTGGTTCTGTTCGTCCACTACCGGAACGGCCAGCAGGTCGTATTTGGCGACCGTCTGAGCCACCGTTTCCTGATCGTCAGTCAGGTTGACGGTAATGAGGCGTTTGGTCATGAAGTCCGAGACCATCTGACCGGGCCTGGCAAATATCAGATTGTTCAACGAGAAGATACCGACCAGGTGTTGCTCTGCATCCAGCACATAGACATAGAACATCGTCTCCACATCGTCGGCCATGCCACGCAGTTCCTTGATCGCCTCAGAGGCTGTCAAATTGGGGTGAATTGAAGCATACTCTGTTGTCATGATACCGCCCGCCGAGTCCTCGGGATAAGCCAGTAGTTTACGAACATCATCGGCATCTTCCTTTTCCATCAAGGCCAGCAAGCCTTCCTTGCGCTCCTTGGGCAGGTCACCGAGCAAGTCAGCCGCCTCATCCGGTTCCATCTCTTCAAGCAGGTCCGCAACTTTTTCGTCCGACATGTGCGCGACCAGTTCGGCCTGGAATTCCGGTTCCACCTCTTCCAGGGTATCCGCCAGATGCTGGACATCCAGCGTATCCAACAGTTGACCGCTCTCCAGCTTATTCAGGTCTCTGACAATTTCTGCCAGGTCGGCCGGGTGCAGTTCATGGAGTTTCTCCGCCGGGACGCGCAAATGCATCTCCTGGTCGCGACGCATCAGTTCCACATCGTCCCAGGCAATCCCTTTCTTCTTGAGATGGCCGCTCAGAAAATGCGCCAGCCCGACCAGCCCCAACCGGCGCATAATCCCCACCCATGAAACATCCACATTGCTGACATAGATTGTCCCGTTGACGCGCACCAGTTCCACGTCATTGACGCGCACCACGCGCACCCCTTCCGTGTCAATAATCTGCTTATCCAGCACATCGCGGGAAAGCAGGATATCATCCTCTTTCAATTCAAATAACGGGGCTTCGTCAAACCGGTATTTCAACGGGATGACCGGTGAGAGCAGAGCCGCCACCGCTGCGAAAGGCAGGATGCGTGT
>JAPLGV010000347.1 GCA_026389975.1 Chloroflexota bacterium | reverse complement strand
TGTGCTGCAGGGTCAGGCCAGTATAGGCATTGGCGATGAGACTTTCGATGTTTGCGCCGGGGACGTGGTCTTCATCCCTGAAGGTGTACCCCATTGGTATCAGAATGTGGGCGAGGAGAAGTTTGAGTTTCTGTGCATCATCCCCAATAAACCGGATGAGATCAGGATCATTGGGAAGGAATGCTAAAGTTTCCAGTCTTTTACGCCGAGAGTTTTGACGTTTGAATTGACGTCCGCATTGATTACAGCAATTGACGGAGAGTCCACACGGGAGGGAGATTATAATTAAGAAAACAAATTCCCCAAAAGTTGACCCATGTCCCAAACCGATTACCGCACCGTCTGGTCTTCAGAGTCCGGAGACCTGCGCAAGAAAAATCAGAATAAACCATCTGTTACGTCCTTGCTGCCGCAACAGCAGACCGTCTATCTGCATCGTGAAACCAAAGGCCGCGGCGGGAAAGGCGTCACGCTGGTCAAGAATCTGGTACTTTCCGAAGAGGATATGAATGCCCTGGCAAGGAAAATCAAACAGGCTTGCGGCACTGGTGGAACCGTCAAAGATGGCGTGATCGAGATTCAGGGTGAGAACCGCGAAAAAATAGCCAATGTTTTGCTCAAGCTGGGGTACATAGTCAAACTGGCGGGTGGATAAAAAATCAGATCATTTCCCAAAGCGCCGAAGAATTATGCAGGCGGTTTTTTTTGTTTAATATACTTATTTCGTTAGAGTGCAACCAAATTAATAATCAATCACGCCATGTCCACCATTGGCGAAATCAAAGCCAAAATAGATATTGTTGACTTTGTCTCCGAGGCCGGTGTGAAATTACACAAGGCGGGGCGAAACTATACGGTTTTTTTTATCCGTTCCATTTTTTTATCTCCTCTTCGTGCTAAAATAACTCTCTAAACCTGGCTCACCTTGGAGGAAACCATGTCCATTGACTACACTCAAAAATCGTACTGGCTGGATAACTACGGGCCATACTCACCAAATGCGCCCGTGGAGGGTGACATCACCGTAGATGTCGCCATCATCGGTGGTGGGTTCACTGGCCTTTCGACCGCCTATTTCCTGCGCAAAGCCGAACCGACGATGAAGGTCGCAGTGCTGGAGGGCGAGGTTGTTGGTTACGGCGCCACCATGACGCTGTTTGGCCTGGAGCCTGCTGTGACGGCCATGCTGTTCGGCAAGCAACGCACGGCCGAGGCGCATCATTACTGCGAGCGCTCCGTGGATTTGGTGCGCGACCTGATTCGCGAGCACAATATCCAGAGTGATTTTGAATACACTGGCTTCCTGCGGTTGGCGACCACGCCAGGGTACGTCAAACGCATCCAGCATGACCTCGAACTGCTCACCAGCCTCGGAGTGACCGGCATCGAATGGATTGACAAGGAGAAAGCCCGCGCCCAGGTGAACAGTCCGCTGGTGCTGGGGGCGTGGAGCGAAGCGCGTTGCGGGCTTTTAAATCCAGCCAAACAGGTGCGTGAATTGAAGCGTATCGCGCAAGAAGTTGGGGCGATCATCTACGAGCAGTCGCCCGTGACCGAGATCCAGCGCGGGGCGAAGTTCATGTTGAAGACACCGCAGGGGACGGTTACTGCCGATAGGATCGTTTTTGCCACCAATGCTTATTCGCATCTCATCCCCGAAATCAGGAACAAGCAGGTACCTGCCTTCACGCACATGGTCATTACCGAGCCTTTAACCAAAGCGCAAATGGACTCCATTGGCTGGAAGAACCGTCAGGGCCTCGAAGACGCGCGCAATCTCGTGCATTACTTGCGCCTCACTGTGGATAACCGTCTCGCCATCGGCGGCAGTGACGTAACAATAACCTATGGCCGCGACATGGAGCGCGATCTGAACGAGAAAACCTTCCAGCAACTGGAGAAGGATACGATTGAACTATTCCCTGTTTTGAAGGATGTAAAGTTCACCTTCCGCTGGGGTGGCCCCGTCAGCGTAACCATGCAAATGGCACCCGCCATCGGCATGGTCGGCGACCAGCGCGCTTGGTACAGCCTCGGCTGTGTGGGGCATGGCGTCGCGCCGACACATCTTAATGGGCAGACGCTGGCCGATTTGTTGCTCGAACGCAAGACCGACCTGACCTCGATCTGGTTCGTGGAACGCAAGCCCATCGCGTGGCCGCACGAACCGTTGCGCTGGGTAGTTTCGCAGGCCCTGCTTGGTTACCTGCATACAGAGGATTGGTGGTACGAGCGCGGCATGAAGCCGACAGAACAATAAACGCCCTGGATTAAATCTGTGCATAATAAATAAAGAGCAGGCGAACAGTCTGCTCTTTTATATTGATATCGTAGACCTTGTCTCTGAGGCTGGGGTGAAACTGCGTCATGCGGGCAAGAACTACACAGGTTTCTGTCCGTTCCATGGATAACAAGCTTGATTGGGCGAGTGTCCACGCAACCTCACCCCCGGCCCCTTCGCAAGCACCCCCGAAGGGAGCTCCCAAGAGAGAGGGGAATGCGCGTGGAATTTGCTACAACGGCTTCTTGGCCGGGATGCCCGGCTTGCGCGGATACTGCGGGGGCGTTGCAGCCACCTTATCCACCACCACCAGAAAACGTTCGTCAGCCACACCCGGCAATGTGACGGGGAGCAGTTGGCGCGTGCGCCCGCCGAGGATTTTGAGCGCCTTTTCGGCTTTGTGGGTCTCAGCCGGTCCGCTCTGGCCTTTCTGGGACAGCATGGCACCGCCCACCTGCACCAGCGGCAGGAGATATTCGGCCAGCACCGGCAGGTTCGCCACGGCGCGCGCCACCGCCCAGTCGTAGGCTTCGCGGTGAGCGGGCATCTGCCCCACATCTTCGGCGCGGGCGGTGACCACTTCCACGGCCTCCAGTTTCAGGGTCTCGATCATGTGCCGGCAGAAATTGGCCTTCTTGCCCACCGATTCGATCAGCGTCAGCCGCATGGACGGATACAGGATTTTGAGCGGGATGCCGGGAAAGCCCGCGCCGGTGCCGATGTCAATCAGCCGCCGGGGCGGATTTTCCTTCCAGGCCAGTACGCAGGAGAAGGAGTCCAGGAAGTGTTTGGTGCGGATTCCTTCCGCATCACGAATCGCGGTCAGGTTGAATTTCTCGTTCCACGCCAGCAGTTCGCGCTCGAACGTCATCAGCGCCACCACCTGTCGCCCGGTCAGGTGCACGCCAAAGAGCTGCTGGGCCTCATGGATAAGTTTCTCCATGGACAAAATTATACCCCTCTCCCAACGGGAGAGGGGTGGGGGGTGAGGGTGGTTATACCTTACTCGCCTTGGCCTTCTTTCTCTTTTGCCGCTTTACCAGTGCGACGATGCCCCAGATCACCAGTGCAATCGGGCCAAAGATGGTGATCAATACCGGCAGGACGAGCAGGAACATTAAGATCAGGAAGTTCACGAAACCCTGCCAGAACTTGATCAACGACTGGATGGCATCCCGGGCCACGCCTTCGGGTTTCCATCCGCCAATCTCAATCGGCTGGATGGTCTCTTCGGCGACCAGGGTCACATTGATGAGTGAGTAGGCCGAGGCTTGTTCGTAATACTGCATCTGGCCTTTGATGACTTCGATCTGCCCACGCACGGAGATGATTTGATTGTAGACTTCCAGCACGTCTTGCGTCTTGGATGTGGTATTGCTATTGGGGTTATTCTTGGCTTCATCCATGATTGCCTGGAGGTCCGCCTCGGCCATTTCCAGGTTGGTTAGCTGGCTTTGCAGGTCCACGTATGCGGCGGTTACGTCCTGACCGGAACGGGTCTCGTTGCGCACTTCGACCGCGTCGGCCTTGATCTGGCTCAAGGCGTTTTCCAGTTTATCCGCCGGGACGCGGATGGAGATGGTACCTTCCGGAGCGGTTTGGCCGTTTTGTGTGTAGGTCTGGTACATATTCATCGAGATAACGAAGCCGCCCAGATTATTCGCCATTTGACTTATGGCTTCCACCTTGGCTTGCGGGTCGGGGATGACGATGGTCAGGTCGGCGTTCATGATGACCAGCCGTTCCTGGAGGGCCGCGCCGCTGGCGCTCACATCTCCGGGCGCTTTGCCGGCATCGGAAGAACCCGCGTAAGCCTGGGTGGGGACCGGAGCATGTTCATTGGCTGGCGCAGGCATTGACGGCGTGCTGGCGGCTTTTACACCGCAGGCAGCCAGCACCAGGGCCAGGGCGACAAAAACGAAAACGATTCTCTTTTTCATGGCGTTCTCCTCCTTCAAAGGGCTAAACGGATCAGGATGCCTCATAGACGACTGACCGGCAATAAATGTTCCATCGTCTCATAAACAAAAAGGCACCAGCAGCATCCTTATCTCATGGTGCCTTTGCATTTACTTTTACCAGCCTCCAGCGAGGCGCTCGGCATGGCGGGACGGAAGGCCCGCATCCAAAATCAATTTCTGCACCGACTTGATATCGTATTCCACGCGGCGCGGCTCCCAGGTGTGCGCTTCCGGGGAGAAGATGGCGTAAGCGGCGCGCGGGTCCCGGTCGCGCGGTTGGCCGACCGAGCCGGGGTTCAGAATCGCGCGTTCCTTGAGTTCATATTGCTCTGCCGGACGCGGCACCACGATGGACACGTCATCGGTCTTGGCATTGAACTGGAACACGGCTTGAAAATGCGAGTGCCCGACGAAACACCAGGGCGTGTCGAAGAAGGTCAGGTTGATTCTCGCAACCTGCGTGTTCATCACATATTCCCAAATCGGGTCACGCGGGCTTCCGTGTGCCAGTGAAACCTCACCGTGCACAACCAATTCGTCAGGCAGGGAACTTAAGAAACTCCGGCTTTCCTCACTGAGCATTTTGCGCTGCCAGAGCAGGGCCTTTTTTGCGTCGGAATTGAAAGCCGCCAGCGGCATATCTCCGATGGCGGCGAAATCATGGTTTCCCAACATGCAGGTCAATTTGGGCAGGGAGCGGATGCGCTCGATGCATTCGTTGGGCTGCGGGCCGTAGCCAACCACGTCGCCCAGGCACCAGGTCTCGTCCACTTTCCCGGCATCCGTCAGGACGGCTTCCAGCGCGACGGAATTGGCATGTACGTCGGAGATCACCAGAACTTTTGTCATCTACTCTCCAGGAGTACTACTAGATGTGCGATGATGGTCTCTGCCACTTCGGACTTGTTCATCAGCGGCAATGTTTCTTCCTTTGCGTTCGGGAACAGAAGCGTGACGCGGTTGGTGTCAACGCCGAACCCGGCGTCGGGAGCGGAAATGTCGTTGGCGACAAGCATATCCAGCTTTTTGGACTTTAATTTGCTGGATGCGTTCTCGAGCAGGTCACGGCTTTCGGCGGCAAAGCCGATGACGACCCGCGGCTTTCTGGACCCTAAACCGGCGACCGCCAAAAGGACATCCGGCGCGGCCTCCAGTTCGATCTGCGGAATCCCGTCCCGTTTCTTGAGTTTGTTTTCTGCGACTGTTTTCGGGCGGAAGTCGGCCACCGCGGCGGCCATCACCAGCGCCTCCGCTCCGACGGACTCGGACAGCACAGCCTCCTGCATCTCCCGGGCGGTGCGGACCGGGACGACTTTCGCGCCCACCGGCGGGATCAAACTCGTCGGCGCGGCGACCAGCACCACGGTCCCGCCTGCATCGAGGACGGCCTGGGCTACGGCATAGCCCTGTTTGCCGGAGGACTTGTTTGTCAGCATCCGCACCGGGTCGAGTGGTTCCTGTGTACCGCCGGCGGTGACAACGATCTTCTTCCCGGCCAGTTTCCCGCCGAATCCCAAAGTGAGGCGAATATGGCCGAGTAGTTCCGCCGGCTCGACCATCCGCCCGCTCCCGGTCAGCCCGGAGGCCATGTGGCCCTCGTCCGGTCCGGCAAAGTGAACGCCGCGTCCGCACAGGATGTGGACATTTTCCTGCGTGGCTGGGTGCTCGAACATGCCCGCGTCCATTGCGGGCGCAATGAGGATGGACGAACGCATCGCCAGCGCTGTGATGGTTAGCAGGTTATCGGCGAGGCCGTGGGCCAGTTTGCCGAGTGTGTTGGCGGTGCAGGGGGCGATGACCAGCAAGTCGGCGCTGTGACCGAGGCCGACGTGCAGCACGTGCGCTTCACCGCCCCACAGTTCAGCGTCGGTGAAAGCCTTCCGCCCGGTGACGGACTGGAAGGTGAGCGGGGTGATGAATTTCTCCGCGGCGGGGGTGAGGATCACATCCACCTGCGCCCCGGCCTGGGTCAGTTTGGAGGCCAGGTCGGCGGCCTTATAGGCGGCGATGGAACCAGTGACGCCGAGCAGGATGTGTTTGGAGGTGAAGATGGACATTTGGTTAATTATACTGCCAACCGGCAAAACATAGGGGCGAGTGATGGTGCTCTCCCAGGGTGGAAGCCGTCGGCCCCTACGGGTAGAACATCAGGTCGTGTCTCAGATATTCCTCCCCCTCATACACAAACTTGGCCGAAAATAACATCTCCCCTTGCAGCCAGGGAAGAAAAATGTGGTCAATGGGCCAGAGCGGCAGGGACTCCAGTCCCATATCGGGGATCCATTTTAGATAACCCTCGCCGTTCTCTTTCAGTTCCCCGTTGAATTTCTCCGCCGTAAAGATGAATACGTACCAGTCCGCACCTTTGAAGCCGGGGAACATGACCAACCCGTGCAAGCGGAGTAGTCCCGGTTCTTGGACGGGGCGGGGACTGCAAATCTCCAGTCCGGATTCCTCGCGCACCTCGCGGAGTAGTCCCGGTTCTCGGACGGGGCG
>JAPLGV010000365.1 GCA_026389975.1 Chloroflexota bacterium | reverse complement strand
GTGGAGGCTAATAACGAAGCCGCCTTTTACGGCCCCAAGGTCGACGTCCAAATCTGGAGCGCCATTGGCAAGGAGTTCACACTCGCAACCAATCAGGTGGACTTTGCCCAGCCGGGGCGTTTTAACCTGGCCTTTATGAATAAAGAAGGGGTGGAGGAGACGCCGTTGTGCATCCACCGCGCCCCGCTCAGCACGCACGAGCGCATGATCGGGTTCCTGCTCGAGCACTACGCCGGCAACTTCCCGGTCTGGCTCTCGCCCGAGCACGTGCGCGTCATCCCGATTACCGACCCGCAAAACGAATACGCGGAGAACATCGTCCGCCAGTTGCGCGACCAGGGTATCCGCGCCAGCGCGGATGTCAGCGCCCAGCGCATGAATGCCAAAATCCGCGCCGCCCAGTTGATGAAAGTACCTTACATGCTGGTTGTCGGCGAGAACGAGACCCAGGCCGGGCAGGTCTCCCTGCGCGTCCGGGACGGCTCCCGAGCGGACAATATCCCGCTGGCAGAGTTTATCGCCCGCGCCAAAGACCGGATTTCAACCCGATCCAGCCAGTTTTAAACCAGACAAAAGATAAAAAGACCGAGGGCAATTTCTTCCAGCCTCGACCTTTTTATTGACGATTCCCCTGTGTTCATGGTATTATCAGCCCGCTTAAACCAGCCCCCGGGCTGGACTTCCGTTATTTTGCAAGGAGAGACGTATCAGCGCCAACGAATTTCGAGTCAATGAAACCATACGAGTTCCCGAAGTACGGCTGATCGGTGGAGCAGGTGAAAACGTCGGGGTGATCAACACCCGCGAAGCCCTGCGGATGGCCCGTGAAGCGGATCTCGACCTGGTAGAGGTCGCCCCCAATTCCAGCCCGCCCGTCTGCCGTATTATGGATTTTGGCAAGTTCCTGTACGAACGGGAAAAGAAAGACCGTGAAGCGCGCAAGGCACAGACCAAGGTTGAAGTCAAGGAAATCCGCCTGCGCCCCAAGACGACCGACCACCACCGGGACTTCAAAGTGGTTGACGCCCGCCGCTGGCTGGAACACAACATGAAAGTCCGTGTGACCATCCGCTTCCGCGGCCGCGAAATTACGTACCCGGAAATTGCGCTCGAAGACTTGAGAGAAATTGCCCATGAACTCTCTGACGTGGGCACAGTGGAACAAGCCCCTGCCATCGAAGGCCGGGCCATGTCTATGATGCTCGTGCCAGCAAAAGGCATTGTTAAGAAGAAGACCGTAGAAAACGCTGACGAGAAACCAGAGCAACCGGAAAAAATCGAGCAACCGCAGAAGTAACATTCTGCGGAATCTTGTGTAAAGGAGTAAGAGCTGTGCCGAGCAAGCGGAAAGTTGCCAAGTATAAGCTGAAGACCCATAAGGCCACATCGAAACGGTTTGGCATTACGGGGTCTGGCAAGATCGTGCGCACCAAAGGCGGCAAGGCCCACCTGCGACGCAAGAAATCGCAGCGGGTGAAGGCTTTGTTCGGTGAGATGGTTGCCGTCCAAGGAAAAAGTTATATCAAGCGCATCCGGCGCCTGGCGCCACACATGAAACCGTAGTACCCGCGGGGTTCTTGGAGTTTCCTGTAACATATCCTTTTAATTTGCGGCTACCGGGTGTATACAACTGGAGCGCAGGCGAGTGCCTGCACCGGCGCCCGGGGGCACGCAGGAGGTAAATAATGGCACGTGTAAAAGGCGGACCGCAAGGTCACCTACGTCACAAGAAAGTATTGAATTACACCAAGGGACAGCGCATGAGCAGGCACCTGCTGTTCCGGCGCGCCAACGAGGCGATGCTGAAGAGCATGTGGTATTCTTCACGCGATCGCCGCGTGCGCCGTCGCGACTTGCGCAAATTGTGGATCGCCCGCATCAACGCCGCTGCCCGGCTGAACGGCACAACCTACAGCCGCCTGGTGTCCGCCCTGAAGAAGGCGAGCATCAACCTCAACCGCAAGATGTTGGCCGACCTGGCCGTGCGTGACCCTCAGGCTTTCGCGGCGGTGGTCAAGCAAGCCAGCCAGGCGTAACGCAAAACACGATTTCCCGTAGGGGCACACCCAGGTGTGCCCCTATATTGTTTAAAGGGGGTAAAATATTCTTGTGAACAGCCTGTTGATCCTTTACGACCCATCCACGGTCCCGTGCCCCGTCCGGGAACCGGGACTACCTCGCTGGAACCGGGACTACCACGTAGACACCTTTCAAAAAGTCTGGCATGATTACTTCAACGCATAATTCCAAAATCCAATTGGTACGCGGCCTGCTCGGACGCTCGAAAGAACGCCGCGAGACAGGCGCGTTTGTGGCCGAGGGCGTGCGACTGGTGGAAGAAGCCCTGGCCGCGGAGTGGCCGTTCCGGTTTGTGCTGGCGGGCGAAAGCCTGAGCGAGCGCGGGAGAGCGCTGGTGGCTGATCTCCAATCGCGCGGGGTGGAGGCAGAAATTGTTGCGAACAACCTGATGCAATCGGTCAGTGAAACTGAAACCTCGCAAGGCATCCTCGCCGTCCTCGATTATTCGCTATTGCCTATTCCCCAATCCTTGTCTTTTACTCTTATCCTCGACCAGATCCGCGATCCGGGCAACCTGGGGACACTCCTGCGGACGGCGGCCGCGGCGGGGGTGCAGGCTGTTTTTCTCCCGCCGGAAACCGCCGAGGCCTTCGCGCCGAAAATCGTCCGGGCCGGGATGGGGGCTCATTTCCGGTTACCCATTCACCCGTTAACGTGGGACGAAATCTGCACAACCACGCAAGACCTGAAAATCCATCTGGCCGATATGGAAGGCGCCATCTCATGCTGGCAGGCGGACTTCCGCAGCCCGCTGGCGCTGATCGTAGGCGGCGAAGCGGATGGGGCCAGCCAGCCGGCACGGGAACTGGCAACATCACAGGTCACCATCCCGATGCCCGGCAAGACCGAGTCGCTTAATGCGGCAGTGGCGGGAGCAATTCTGCTGTTTGAGGTTGTCCGACAAAGAACTTACTGCTCCTTGCATAAATTTCTGAACTGAAGCAGCCAAAAAGTAAGGATAAAACGACGATTTACTACTCCTTGGTTAAATACGTATACTTTGAACGATCACAATACAGGGATTTTCAACAATTTTGGTTCACATCTTTGCGTAGTACCCTGTGGGTTCAAATATTTACGCAGTACCCTGTAACCAGCAAGGCACAAAGAAACTTTATGGCTTCGTGACCTGGCAAGAGAGGGCCAAATGAAAATTCGCTCCATCACTTACTTCTGTAATCCCGGCTGGCCGCTGGACGAGAAAAAGCTCCGGGTGGCCGGGACGTTCCTGGCTGAGGCTAAAACCAATTTCGAAGAGGCCGGCTACGAGGTCCAGACAACGCGGCTGGCAACGATTCCATTCCCGCTTTTACTCGGCG
This sequence comes from Chloroflexota bacterium, assembly GCA_026389975.1. Classification (GTDB taxonomy): domain Bacteria; phylum Chloroflexota; class Anaerolineae; order Anaerolineales; family Villigracilaceae; genus UBA877. The sequence continues at coordinate 1,706 of JAPLGV010000365.1, read as the reverse complement.
CAGATAAGGTGTTCGAAACGCCGCGGCTGGCCTTGGAGTTAAGTCAGCTCCTGCCGGAGATCGGCATTGCCTACGCCGCCCTCGGCCCGGCTTTGCCCGATATTCCGGATAGTTACCATGTGCTCCCGAATGCCATCGCCGTCTCGAAGAATATCTTCTTCTCCGGTGTTATGGCAGACACAAAGCGCGGCATCTCGCTCCCGTCAGTCAACGCCTGTGCGGAGGTGATCGTCCAGACCGCGCGGCTCGACCCAAACGGGTTTGCCAACCTGAATTTCGCCGCCCTGGCCAACGTGCCACCCGGCGCGCCCTTCTTCCCGGCCGCCTATCACAAAGGGAACGAACCGGCGTTTGCACTTGCCATGGAAGCCGCAGATGTGGCTGTCCAGGCCTTTGAAAACGCAGAAACGATCGAGGCTGGCAGGAACGCTTTAATTGCTACACTGGAAGAAAATGCCAAAACGCTGGCGAAAATAGCCGATATATTGAAGTTTAAATACCTGGTTAAATTCGGCGGGATCGACTATTCCCTGGCCTCCTTCCCGGAAGAGACCCGCTCCCTGGGAGCGGCCTTCGAACGGATGGGCGTGCCGAAGGTGGGACTGCACGGCTCGCTGGCCGCCGCGGCCATTTTGACCGAAGCGATTGACCGGGCGCGCTTCCCGCGCGCCGGGTTCTCCGGTCTGATGATGCCCGTGCTGGAAGACGCTTTGCTAGCCGAACGCGCCGCCGAGGGGAGGCTGACCGTCAAAGACCTGCTGCTCTATTCCGCCGTGTGTGGTACCGGGCTAGACACCGTCCCTCTGGCAGGAGACGTTACCTCCGGACAGATTGCCGCACTCCTGCTGGACCTATCCGCCCTGGCCCTTCGCCTGGACAAACCCCTCACGGCAAGGCTGATGCCGGTCCCCGGCAAACAGGCGGGTGACATGACCAGTTTCGATTTCGGCTTTTTCGCCAACAGCCGGGTGATGGCACTGAAGGCAGAACCGCTGGGGAAGGTGCTGGCGGGGGAGGAGACGTTTCAGTTGAAATCGCGCCAGGTTTAGGAATAGGAAATGGTGAATGGTTAATGGAACATGGCGAATGGTGAATGGTGAATAACAGATTGGGAGAATATTCCTCTATCTTCCCTGACAAATAATCCCATTGCGTGTGTATAATAAGGCCATGAAACGAGATGTTGTCATTCGCATTTTGAAAGATAAAAACGCCGAATTGAGCGCACAATACGGCGTCAAATCGTTGTCCTTGTTTGGTTCGGTTGCGCGTGATGAAGCCACTTCCGCCAGTGATGTAGATTTGATCGTTGAATTCAGCAGGCCGGTTGGCTACTTCGGTTTATTTGCGCTACAAGATCATCTCGAAAAATTACTCGGCTGTCCCGTAGACTTGGGAACTCCCAACAGCCTGAAGCCACGCATCCACGAGCGCGTGATGGGGGAATTGATCCGTGTCGCCTAGGAACTGGTAGGAGCGGATCCAGGACATACTGGATGCCATTGCAGAAATCCAGAAATTTACTCGCGGGATGGACTTTGAGACTTTCAAGGACGATGACAGGTCTGTCCGCGCGGTCGAAATGAATTTCATCATCATCGGAGAGTCTGCCAGTCGGATCCCGGGGGAAGTCGAAGAAAAATATCCAGGAATTCCCTGGGATCTTATGCGCGCCATGCGAAATCGGATTGTGCATGTTTGTTGTT
>JAPLGV010000151.1 GCA_026389975.1 Chloroflexota bacterium | reverse complement strand
TATAAGCGCAGGTCTGCATAGATGCTGTCCAAGAGCAAGTATTCGTTCTCGGTTTCGAAGCGGTCGTAACCAATGAGGCGACGGACAACCGACCAGTTCTTCTGCTCGACATGCGCCTGGTCGTTCTTCTGGTAAGGGCGCGAGCGGGTGAAGGTGATCTTTTCGGACAGGCAGTACTGGTAGAGCAGATCATTGATAAATTCGCCGCCATTGTCCGAGTCGAGGCCGAGCAAGGGAAAAGGTAGACAGGTGCGCATGGTCTGGATGGCTTCGAAAACGGCCTGCTGGGTGCGCCGACGGACGGCCAGGCACTCGATCCAGCCAGTGGAGAGGTCCACGCAGGTCAAAGTATTGATATACTGGCCCTGTGTGGTCTGCACACAATGCGCCACCAGGTCACTTTCCAGGAATCCGGGCTTGTCTTCATCCCAAGGAGTGTAGGTGCGTACGGGAATGGCTTTCTTGAGCAGGCTGCCGGGTTTGGTGGTGCTCAGGCCGTGCGGATGCTCAAAACGAGCCGGGCCCAGACAGCGATCAATGGTCGAGCGGCTCATTCGCAGCAAGAGCGCTTTGGTCTGCTCAGACAACTGCAGCTCACCACACCGCTCCAGCACCTTCACCATCTCCTGCAGGAAAGGATGCAGTCGCTTCGAGCAGATCCGCCCGCACACTTCCCAGATCTGCTCCAGCGCCACCACCACTTCACCTTGATAGACCTTGTGGAAACCGTGCTTCTTGCCACTGTGCCGAGGCCTACCATGCTTTAGGATCCGGGTCGCATACTTGCGATGGTAACTCGTCACAGCTACGAATTCATCCAGCATGGTTTTCTTCTCAGATCTTTTTGCCTTAAGATATCCTGGACGTATCTCTTCTAACAATTCTCGCTTGCTTCGTTGACTCATCATGTTCTCCTCCGCCTTCTGCCTAGTGCCATCTGCCTTCTGCCCTCTGAAACTTTTCACTGTTATAATCCCCCCGTTATCCTTTATTACAGGAGTCCTCTCATGTCCTTCAAAATCACATTCGGCACCGACGGCTGGCGCGGAGTCATCGCCGAAGACTACACCTTCGATAACGTCCGCCGTTGCGCGCAGGGATATGCTTCATACATGCTCGAAAAGGGCCAGAAAGGTCAGTGGATCGTCGTCGGGTACGACAAGCGCTTCGACAGCGAGTTCTTCGCCGCGGCCGCCGCTGAGGTGCTGGCGGGCAACGGCTTCAAGGTCCACCTGACCGACAGCGCCACCCCCACCCCGGTCATCGCCTTTGCAGTGGTGGACAAGCACGCCTGCGGCGCGGTCAACATCACCGCCTCGCACAACCCGTCCACCGATAACGGCTTCAAGGTCCGCAATGAAACCGGTGGGGCCATTGACCCGGATGGTCTGCTCAAAATCGAGGCGCTGATTCCCGACAGCCTCGCTGACGTTCGACGTTCGACCTTCGACGCTGCAACCAAAAGCGGCGAGATTGTCAAGTTCGACGCCGCCACTCCTTATATTGAGCACATCCACAAACTGATTGACCTCCAGCCCATCCAGGACGCCGGCCTGACCGTGATGGTGGACGTTATGTGGGGCAACGGCGCCGGTTACTTCCCCCGTCTGCTGGCAGGTGGCAAAACAAAAGTGCTCGAAATCCACAACGAGCGCAACCCATCCTTCCCGGAGATGAAACGCCCCGAACCCATCCCGCCGAACATCAACGTGGGGTTGAAAGCCACAGTGGACAACCATGCCGACATCCTGCTCATCACCGACGGCGACGCCGACCGCTGCGGAATCGGCGACGAGAACGGCGAGTTCGTCAACCAGTTGCGGCTCTTCGCCCTGCGGGCCTACTACCTGCTCGAAATCCGCCGCGAGCGCGGCACCATCGTCAAGACGCTTTCCACCACCACCATGCTCAACAAACTGGGCAGGATTTACGGTGTCCCGGTCATCGAGACCGGCGTAGGCTTCAAGTACGTAGCCCCCAAGATGACCGAGACCAATGCTCTCATCGGCGGCGAAGAGAGCGGCGGCTACGCCTTCCGCGGCAACGTCCCCGAACGGGACGGTATCTTGGCGGGTCTGTACATGCTCGACTTCATGGTCCGCACCGGCAAGAAGCCCACCCAATTGCTCGAGATGTTGTTCGCCAAAGTCGGCGAGCACTACTACGACCGGATTGACACGCCCTTCAAAGGCGACCGCCTTGACCGCCAAGCCATGATCCTGAAGGCCAACCCCAAAACCATCGGCGGCCTGAAAGTGACCGAACTGGTCACCGTGGATGGGTTCCAGTTCAAGCTGGAAGACGGCGGCTGGATGCTCATCCGCTTCTCCGGCACCGAGCCTATCATGCGCGTCTACTGCGAGACGACGCACAAAGAATTGGTGCAGGCGATTTTGCAGGACGGGCTGAAAATCGCCGGATTGAAATAACAAGGATGTGTCATTGCGAGCGAACGTAGTGAGCGACATCGTACCCGCGAAGTACCCGAAGGGTGAAGGGCAAGCAATCTCCAAACAAGCGCAGGGATTGCTTGCCCCACCGGAACACATGACCCTCACCGACACCCACTGCCATTTGGATTTGGAAAAATTCGATGCCGATCGGGCCGAAGTCCTGCGCCGCGCCGAACAGGCCGGTCTGACCCGCATCCTGATTCCGGGTCTCACCTTGACCTCGAGCCGGTCCGCCGTCAAACTGGCGGAGAGCCACCCGATGCTGTCTGCCGCCATCGGTGTCCACCCAAACGACTCGCTGGCCTGGGACGGGCAAACCATTTCTGCCCTGCGGGAATTATCTCTCAACCAAAAAGTTGTTGCCATCGGCGAAATCGGGTTGGATTACTACTGGGACTCCACCCCGCACGACCATCAGCAGAAAGTGCTGAAAGAACAACTTGCCTTGGCTGCCGAACTCCAACTCCCGGTCGTGATCCACTTCCGGGAAAAGGGGCTCGCTTCCGGTGGGGACTGCGCCTCAGACTTGCTGAAAATCCTGGAGGAATGGGGGACAGGCCTGAGGCGCGAAAAGAGTCCGCTGGCAGAAAGGCCGGGGGTACTGCACTCCTTCTCCGGGACTCTGGAAATGGCGCGGGCGGCAATACGTCTCGGTTTCTACATGGGTGTGACCGGACCCGTCACCTTCGAAAACGGCCAGCGGCTTCAAGATCTCGTCGCTGCGTTACCGCTGGATCGCATTTTGATTGAAACTGACGCGCCGTTCCTGGCCCCGCATCCCCATCGAGGAAAACGCAACGAACCGGCCTATGTGCGCCTGATTGCTGATAAAATTGCTTTAGTGCGCTCTTACACAACTGAGCAGGTTGCCGCAGCAACCAGCGAGAATGCACGGAGCCTCTTTGCCTGGGAATAATGGTTTGAATACTATCTCATTTTTCACGCCCGTTCAGAAGGGACTCCAGGAAGTCGAAGCGCTCCTGCGCTCCCAATCCAACGGCGCTCACCCAGACCTGGGGGCTGCGCTGGAGCATTTGCTTTCCTCCGGCGGAAAACGCATCCGCCCTGCGCTCGGTCTGCTGACCGCGCAGATGCTGGGCGCACCCCAAGATAAACTTATCACCCTGGCCGCAGCGGTGGAACTGTTGCACACCGCCACCCTGGTCCACGACGACCTGATTGACGGCGCCCTGATGCGGCGCGGCAACCCCACCCTGAACGCACGCTGGTCGCCCCCGGCCACCGTCCTGACCGGCGATTTCATCTTCGCCCGGGCCGCCAAACTGGCCGCCGACACCGACCACCTTCCGCTGATGAAACTCTTCGCCGAAACGTTGGCTGTCATCGTCAACGGCGAGTTGACTCAGTTGTTGACCGCCCGCGAGTTGACCAGCCGCGAAAATTACTACAAACGCATCTATGCCAAGACCGCCTCGCTCATCGAGATGACCACGCGCACTGCGGCCATGATCAGCCCGGTGGACGAAACAGTTGTCGAGTCCATGCGGTTGTATGGTTACAACCTGGGCATGGCATTTCAGATCGTAGACGACGTGCTGGATTTTACCGGCGAACAGGCGGAAGTGGGCAAGCCGGTCGGTTCGGATCTGTTACAGGGTCTGGTAACACTCCCGGCAATTTATTACGCGGAAGCCCATCCCGACGACCCGGATGTCATCTGTCTCACCAGCGGGAGTTACAGCGAACACGAGCGCATGGAACGATTGGTGCTGGCAGTGCGCAAGAGTTCCGGGGTAAAGAAATCGCTGGACGAAGCGCAGGAATACATCCAGAAAGCGCTCCAGCCGTTGGCTGGGATGCCGGACGGGGTCGAGCGCCAGGCGTTGGAAGACCTGGCGCGCTACACCGTCACCCGCAAAATCTAGCGGGGTAGTCCCGGTTCCCGCGGAAGTCCCGGTTCCCGCGAAAGCCCCGGTTCCTGCGAAAGCCCCG
>JAPLGV010000269.1 GCA_026389975.1 Chloroflexota bacterium | reverse complement strand
GGTCAACATCTTGCCAAAATCTCCGCCGGACGCAGAATGGGAATTTCTTCAAACGGGTTTAAAACTAGCAAATCTGCATCCCCACTGATGATGGCATCCGCCTTGCCAGCCAATGCCGCTTCCAGGAATTTATCATCCTTGGGATCGCGGCAGGCTGTCACTTTGCGGGTGGTTATCACAAGGTCGCCGCGCAGGCGGATCACGTTGATGACAACGCGGATGTCGTCAGGCTCGATATGGTATTTGGCACGCAGGGCGGGTCTTCCAAGCACATCTATGATTTCCACGAGGATGTCGGTGGAGTAAACCGCCGTAAACTGTCCATCCCTCAGGAGGCGCAATACCTCGCCGGTCGTCCCCTGGCGCCGGATCAGTGCGCTGACCAGGACCCCCGTATCAATGACAGAGCGCATCGTCTACCCCTGGCGCGCCGTTTTGATGTCGGCGGCGAGTTCGTTATCACCGACGGTGGCGTTCACTTCAGCCAGGCGGTTCCAGACCTTGTCGAAACGCGCCATCACTTCGCTTTCCTGCATCTGCTGGAAGCGCAGGTAATCTTCGTAGGGGATGAGCACCGCTTCGGGGCGCGAGCCGCGCGTTAGCACCAGCGGGGTACGCTTGCTAACCACGCCCTCGAAAAACGAGCGGAATTTACGCTGGAGTTCGGTCACACCGATAATTTGTTGCATCTCAGGCTCCTTTCTATGTAGCACAATATATATTATAACATGTATTTTCTGCCATTGCGAGACGCCCCTTCTTTGAGCGGGATGGTAATCTCCTGGCGATGAAAGAGATTGCTCACCTGCACGGGGGGATTGCTTCACCGCCTCCGGCGGTTCGCAATGACACGATCGTTTTGATTTGTCATTCTACCTTGTGAAAACCGTGGGTGGAATCCAACCTTTTCTTACCTTCCTCTTACAACCCCATGCTATAATCCGCCCGAAAGGGATTTTTCATGCTCCAGAAATTTGTTAAAACCTTCGGGGGCGACCCCAATAGACGCGAAATCGAAAAGACCACCGACTTCGTCGAGCAGATCAATGCGCTCGAAGCCGAATTCGAAGCCCTGAGCGACGAGGCCCTGCTCGCCAAAACAGACGAGTTCCGCCTCCAGCTCGCAACGGAATTGGAAGGCATCCAGGACGAGAAGGAACGCCAGGAGGTTGAGAAGGCTGTCCTGGATGAAATCCTGCCCGAAGCTTTCGCGGCGGTACGCGAGGCTGCCAAACGGACCATCGGTCAGCGCCATTACGATGTGCAGATCATCGGCGGGATTGTCCTGCACCAGGGCAAGATCGCCGAGATGCGCACCGGCGAAGGCAAGACCCTGGTTTCCACACTCCCGCTCTACCTGAACGCTCTGACCGGCCGCGGCGTCCATCTGGTGACGGTCAACGATTACCTGGCCCGCCGTGACGCCCGCTGGATGGGCGCCATTTTCCATTTCCTCGGCCTGTCGGTCGGCATCCTGCAGATGGCCGCCGCCACCGAGAACGGCAAGAAGGCCTTCCTGTACGACCCGGAGAAAGAGTCCCCGCATGAAGACCAGGATGAGATGCGCCTGGTGGAGCGCCGCGAAGCTTATGGCGCTGACATCACCTACGGTACCAACTCCGAGTTCGGCTTCGACTACCTGCGCGATAATATGGTTTACCGCCTGGAGGATAAAGTCCAGCGCGGCCACCACTACGCCATCGTGGACGAGGTGGACAACGTCCTGATTGACGAAGCCCGCACCCCGCTCATCATCTCCGGTCCGGCTTCCGGCGACGTGGAATGGTACGGCAAGATGGCAGCGCTCGTGCGCCAGCTAAAACCCGAGGATTACGATGCCAGCGAAAAGGACCACAGCGTGGCCTTGACCGAGATCGGCACGGCCCACATGGAACAACTGCTCGGCCAGCCGCTGCGCGACCCCGACCGCCCCGAAGATGTGACCCCCGAACAGGCTCACCTGCTCGGCTTCCTGGAGCAAGCCCTGCGCGCCCAGCATCTTTTCAAGCGCAACAAGGACTACCTGGTGCAGGGCGGCAAGGTGCTCATCGTGGACGAGTTCACCGGCCGCCTGATGCCGGGACGGCGCTGGAGCGATGGTCTGCACCAGGCGATGGAAGCCAAGGAAGGGGTGCGGGTGGAACCGGAGAACGTCACCTACGCCACGATCACATTGCAAAATTATTTCCGCATGTACACCAAGCTGGCCGGCATGACCGGTACGGCCCTGACCGAGGCGGAAGAGTTCGACAAAATCTACAAACTGCCGGTCCTGCCCATCCCCACCAACCTGGAATACCAGGCCTTCGGGTCCGGCGCGCCTCTGGTGGAGGTCAAGGCCAAAGACGAAGAGGGGTACGCGTACGCCTATTTCGCCCGCAGCGACGACCCCGAGCGGGAGGTCGTCTTCTGGAGGCGCAAGGATTACCCGGATATCATCTACCGCAGTGTGGAAGCCAAATTGCGTTCGCTTGTGCGCGAGATCGTCGTGTACCACAGCATGGGACGCCCGATCCTGGTTGGCACCACCTCGGTCGAAGGTTCGGAACGTCTGTCGAGCCGTCTGCGCGCTGAGCCGGTCCGCCGCCTGATGCAGATCCTGCTGCTCCGCCATACCTGGCTGGAAAAGAACGAGCGCTTCGAGGAAGGGCTTATCATCCCGGAACTTCAAGTGCTCAACAAACCGATTGAACAAGCGCGCCCTGAAGACCTGCGCCCGATGGCGAAGGAACTCGGTCTTTCCCTCAACCCCGAAGAGCAGGCCAACCTGACCCGCCTGCTGGGCATCCTCGGCCTTGCCGCCGAAGATGAAAACCGGCTAAAGTCGGTACTACAGGGCGGAGTGCCTCATCAAGTCCTGAATGCTCGCAAGCACACCGAGGAAAGCCAGATCATCGCCGGAGCCGGAGCCTTCGGCGCGGTGACCATCGCCACCAATATGGCCGGGCGTGGCGTGGACATCAAATTGGGAGGCGACCTGGCGGAAGAGGTGATTGCCGCCGTGGCGCGTGTGCTGCGCAAGGCCGGGTACAAAGACCCGTACGACATGTCTCTGCAGGAACGCCGCGCAGCCTTGCAAAAAGCCGACCCGGCCGTCTTCAGCATTTACGACGCCGAAGTCAAACACTTCCTGCAATATTTTGAAGATATGGAACGCGTGCGCACACGCGGCGGCCTGCACGTCATCGGCTCCGAACGTCACGAGGCGCGCCGCATTGACAACCAACTGCGCGGTCGCGCCGC
>JAPLGV010000179.1 GCA_026389975.1 Chloroflexota bacterium | reverse complement strand
GGATCGGTTGTTGGAGACCGGATTGCCCCTCATCGGGAAACAGCGAACGAAGGTTTGTCCCATCGCTATTCATTACTTCCAACTTATAGCGGCTGGTTTTGGATTGGGTCGGGAAAATGGCCTGCAGAAAGGCTACCAGATAAGTTGACCCGGATTCACTCTGCCGCAGGGAAGAAACCGCTGGTTTTGCGAACATGCCAGTCTGCGGGACGAGAGTGGTGGCCAGATTATCGGTCAGAGAAGCGGTAACCAGATCAAAGTTGGTAGAATCTTCTGGACTGACCAGCCCGGTGGGCGCGGCGTGCGTGACCAGGTAGATGCTCTGGCTATCGCTGCCCCAAGCCAGGCCGGGAGTCCAGGCCCAAGGACCGTGGGTGTTCAGCGGAGTGATGTTTAACAGTGCAGTTAGCCCTGCACCGTCGATATCAACCAACCCGATCCCATCTGGACGGGAATAGGCCAGGTTGTGACCGTCCGGCGACCAGGCAAATGTTATCCCCCACCATGGGTAAATACCGCCGTAATTGGTCTCCAGAACGTCATCGGTTTTTCCGGGCTTTCCGTCTTCGAAGGTCAGAAAGTGCAGGTCATTATTGGCGTTCCAACCCGGAGGAGCAGCTTGCGGCTCGGCGGTGGAGTAGGCGATCAGGTATTCTTCGCCCGGCTGCCAGGCGGCGAAGTGGACCACATTCGAGATGCCCAGACTGATCGGTGTGGGCGGTTGAGTGGTGGTGTTACCAACCCATAGCGTATTAATTTCCTGATCAGCAGGCAGGTCTGACTTGCGAGTGAAGAGCAGCAATTTTCCATCCGAAGAAAGGGAGAAAACGTAGCCATCTAGATCACCGGTGGTGACCAGCGGGCGGGGGTTGGAGGTGGAGCTTTCCATGACCCAGGCGTTACCGCCTTTCAGATAAGCCAGCTTGCCGGGGATGGGCAGGGGTGCGAACGGCGACTGGAAGCCGATCATGACGATCTCCGGTGTGGCGGCCTGCAGGATGTTTTCGGAGACCACCGATGTGTCGGTCTGGATGCCGTCCTCGAAGACATGCCGGATGGTAATTTCGCGCAGTCCATTTTGCCCGGCCTGAACGAGGCGGGTTTCTCCGGCTGGCAAAGACTCGTTATGCAGTTCCTGTCGCTCGAAGGGGATGATGACTTGCTGGGTCTCGAATTCTTCGCGCACACGCGTGACGGTAATAGTCAGCCCCTCCGTCAGGAGAGTATAGGCAGGCGGGTTCACGCGGTCGGTCTGGGACAGGCTGAAGCCCGCCGCGGTGAGGGCCTGTTGCACGGTGCTGCCGGCCGGGAGAGTGATATTCTGGCTGGCCCCATCGGCGATCACGCTAACAGTCACGTCTGCTTGCTGGACCTGCGGTGTACAGGCTGCCATCAAGAAGAAGACTGCGAAGATGGCGAGGAGTTTTCTGGTCATAAAGGGTTACTGGTATAATCCAAACGTTATTTTGTTTGCCCAACGATGGTCATCATTCCATCGGCAATGGTGACGCTTTGCAGCTGAAAGCCGGTGGCTACCGGACCGAGCGCGCCGGTGTAGGCTTCCTGGATGATAGTGGTGATGATTTCCTTCAACCCATTCGGGACAGGCAGCGGGCCAAAATCGGCTGAAGTCAATTCGATCTTTAACTGGCCCTGATCGTCCACCCCGGCGCTCAGGATAATCCTGGCAGTGGCCTTGAAATAGCTTTTACTGGCGGTCCCATAGACCTGGAGCTGGCCGTCCCGCAGATAAACCTGTGGGTTGGTGATCAGCGGCTGGGACTGAGCCTGGAGTTTGTTGTACAGGTAAGAGGTCAACTGCGGTTCGGTGAAGGTCAGCGTGATCTGTCCGGAAACCGCTCCGGCTGCGACCGCCGTCTCCAGGGATGACTGGAGTTCGCCCACCGCCTCGGTCGAGACCGGGATGGCGGGAGTCGGGTAGTCTGGCCCGCCGATGTTCATTGTGCAGGCCAATACAGCCAGCGCCAGAGCGAAGACACCCACGAGAAGCGAAATTTTACGAGTATTCATAGTGCGGCCTCCAGCCGCAACCAAAAAATCTCACCGCGAAGCCCGCGAAGAACGCTAAGAAAAGCCATTAAATCTTCGCGGTTGGTGTAGTTTCTGAAGAGTAATACTATATTGCCTCTGATAGATAACATGGAATGCGGAAGTTCGCTTTCGCAACTTGCGCTGGCGTACTCCTGCGGAGCACCCGGCCATCGCACTCCAAACCGATGGGAGTTATTATAGCATGAGCGAATCTGAAAACCCGACCCCTCTGGATATCCCCGCCGCGCTGGAAGCACTGCTGTTTGTATCTGCCGAACCGGTAGTGCCGTCCCAACTTGCGACCGTGTTGGAACTCTCCGTTTCGGCGGTGGAGCAGGGACTCAAGCAGCTCGACAGTGAATTACAGACCCGCGGCCTGCGTCTCCAGCGGCACGGGGGGCGGGTCCAGTTGACCACCGCGCCGGAGATGGCCGAGACGGTCGAGCATTTCCTCGGGCTGGAGGCCACCAGCCACCTGAGCCGGGCTGCCCTGGAAACCCTGGCAATCGTAGCCTACCAGCAGCCCGTCACGCGTCCGCAGATCGAAGCGGTGCGCGGCGTCAGCAGTGACGGCGTAATGAAGTCCCTGCTTGGCAAGGGGCTGGTCCAGGAGGTGGGGCGGACTGAAGGTCCGGGCCGCCCGATCCTGTACAGCACCGCTCCCGATTTCCTCCAGCATTTTGGTCTGAATTCGCTGATGGAGCTGCCTCCGCTTAACCTGCCGGAGGTGGAAAATGGCGAGAATCAAGACGAGACGGTGAAAGGATAACATGAAAGAACGCCTGCAAAAAATCCTGGCGCGCGCCGGTTACGGTTCGCGGCGGAGTTGCGAAGAACTGATTTCCGCCGGACGGGTGCGGGTCTATGGTCAGGCGGCTGGGCTGGGTGATAAAGCCGACGCGGCCCGAGACCAGATCACAGTGGACGGGAGACCGGTCAAAGAGGCGGAGGAACTTGTATATGTGGCGCTTTATAAACCGCGCGGTGTGATCTCCACAGTCACCGATCCGGAACTGCGGACGGCGGTGCGCGACCTGGTCCCCGTGGAAGGGACGCTCTACCCGGTCGGCCGCCTGGACTTCGACTCCGAGGGCCTGATCCTGATGACCAACGACGGCGACCTGGCCAATAAACTGACCCACCCGCGTTACGAGCACGAAAAAGAATACCGCGTTTTGGTGGCGACCCATCCCGACGGCGAACAATTAGCCAAATGGCGGCGCGGTCTGGTGCTGGAAGATGGCTTCAAGACCGCCCCCGCCGACGTGTATGTGGTCTCCAAATACGGCAAAGGCGCCTGGCTGAATGTCACCCTGAAAGAGGGATACAAGCGCCAGATCCGCGAGATGGGCAAAGTGACCGGCTTGCCGGTGGTACGTATCGTCCGGGTGCGAATTGGGGAACTGCACTTGGGCAATCTCAAGCCAAAGGAATGGCGTTATCTGACGTCGCAGGAAGTGGCTGCACTGAAGAAGCCTGCCGGGCCGCAAAAGCCAAAATCCGTGCCGGAAAATCCGAAGGCCAGCGGATATCAGAAGTCAAAAACTTCCCTGAGAAAACCCAGGGCAGGGCGTAGAGACCGGGATTGAAAAGGAGAAGACGATGTCAAAAACACACATGACCAAACGGGATGCCCGGCGCGCGGCGCGTGGCAGGCAGAGACTCTATACCCGCATCATCACCGCCGGTATTATCATCGCCATACTCGCGGCGGCACTCTGGCTGGTGGTAACGACTCAACAAGCAAAACCTGCTGCGACCGCTGCAACCCCGGAACTGGTCGGTACGAAGCAGTATTCTGCCGCGCCGCCCATGCTGATTGATGTGACCAAACAATATTTCGCCACGGTCAAAATGGCGAAGGGCGGGGAGTTCGTCATCCAACTCTTTCCCGACAAAGCCCCCAGCGCGGTGAATAGTTTCGTCTTTTTGGCGCGCCAGGGATATTTCGATGGCGTGACCTTCCACCGTGTGCTGGAGGGATTCATGGCCCAGGGCGGCGACCCGACCGGCACCGGCAGTAGCGGACCGGGTTACACATTTGTCAACGAAGCCAACGACCTGAAATTCGACAAGGCCGGCGTGGTGGCGATGGCGAATACCGGGCAGCCCAATTCCAACGGAAGCCAGTTCTTTATCTTGTTTGGGCCGTACGGGCTCTCCGAGAGCGACTACACCATCTTTGGGCAGGTGATCAGTGGCATGGACGTGGTCAATGCCATTACCCGGCGTGATCCCGACCAGAACCCCACTTTTACCGGGGATGTGATCGAGAGCATTACCATCATAGAGAAATAAGTAGAATCCTCACCATGTCAGCGGAGGTTTATCCTTGCTAATTGCCGTTGGCTACCTGCCAAACTCCGTCAATAGTCTCGCCATGTGTTTCGCGTGTTTCAGGTATAAGTCCAGGCGGATGTTTTCGTTGGGGGCGTGGCCGCGCCCGCCCGGGTGGCCGAGACCGGCCGTCGCCACCGGCAATCCCAAGTCGTGGATGAAAGGGGCATTTGGCCCGGAGCCGCCGCCCATCGGCAGGATGCGCATCGGCACACCGTAAACCTCCACGGCGGTGTCGCAGACCAGTCTCACGAACGGGTCATCCGGGTCGGTGCGGGCCGGGGCCTCGCCGCCCAGTTGTTCCACCTTCACGTCGGAGAAGCCGTTCGCGTCCAGGTGGCAACGCAGTTGTTCGACCACCTCCACAGGCTCCTGGTCCGGGACGAGGCGGAAATCCACCTTGGCCGAAGCCTTCGCCGGTTGGACTGTTTTTGAGCCGGCGGGACAAGGCGGAAATCCACGTTGGCCGAAGCCTTCGCCGGTTGGACCGTTTTTGAGCCAGGGCCCTGGTAGCCGGAGGTCAGCCCGCAGATGGTGCAGGTGGGCGTGAAGACTTCCTCCACGCGCAGGTCCACCCCGCCGGTCAGGTCTTTGATGAACGCCTTGACGCCGTACTGCTCTTTGTAAAAGTCGCACGTTTCAGGCAGGGCGGCCATCAGTTCAATATCCCGTACAGACGGCTTGCGCACCTTATCGTAAAACCCGGGCAGGCGGATGCGTTCGTCGGGACCCTTGAGGCTGGCGAGCGCCCAGACCAGTCGCCAGGCGGCGTTGGGGAAGATCGAGCCGCCCAGGCCGGAGTGAACGTCGGTGGAGGCGGTTTCGACCGAAAGCTCCACGTAGCAGATGCCGCGCAGACCGAGATACTGCACCGGCGTTTCGGTATGGTCCACGCCGCCGAATTCCCAGATACAGCCGTCGGCTTTGAGCCGCTCCAGATTGTCGCGCACGTATTCGTGCAAATGAACGCTGGAGGTCTCTTCCTCGCCCTCGATGATGAACTTTACCGTGCACGGCAGTTCGCCCAGCGTGGAAAGCAGGGCATCCACCGCGAACAGGCGGGCAACCAGGTGGCCCTTATCGTCGC
>JAPLGV010000422.1 GCA_026389975.1 Chloroflexota bacterium | reverse complement strand
CCTTCTGCCAGGCGGCCTCGTCGAACGACTCGAACGTCCCGGCGGGCGGACCTCCGGCGTTGGTGACCAAAATATCCAGGCCTTGCCCTGAGCTGGCAGGTCGAGCCCGTCGAGACCCTGTCGAAGGGCCACCCAGCCGGCGGGCAGCTTCGTTCACCAGTCGCTCGGGCACAGCCGGGTCCGCCACGTCTCCGGCCAGACCGAGGGCCTTCCCCCCGGTTTCGGCGGAGATTTTCGCGGCCGCGGCGGAAGCCCTGGCCTCGTCGCGACTGTTGATGGCGAGGCGACAGCCTTCCTTTGCCAGTGCGAGAGCTGTTGCGTAGCCCAGTCCGCGGCTGGAGCCGGTGACGAGGGCGCGTTTGCCTTTCAATTTTAGGTCCATGATCTCCTCCGGAATCGTTTTTATGGTTAAATTCGCAGTTTATCGTTTAGCTGCGCACAAGAGTTTCGACTCAGTTTGCTTTGACATAATCGCCTGCCTGGACTAAACTTGATAAAAATCCAGGAGGTTTGAATGGAACTTACTCTGGCGCAATGGCTGGTCATCGGGATTTGTACTGTTTTGATTCTCGGTTACATTCTCGGTTACTATTATAATCGTCAACAGGCCGGGCGGATTCTGGCCTGGCTGCGCTCCGGTTTGGAGAAGTGGGGCTCGGTCAGCGTGGGCGAAAAATTACCCGGCATGATTACCGGCGGGCAGTTGATCGTCAAAAAGGCCTCCGAACCTTTCCAGCGCATTGAAGCGGTTTATCTGCTGGCGCCGCGCGAGAACCTGTTTTTTTGGCTCTTCCATCGCTTGCAGGGCCGCGGCGACGAACTGGTGTTGAAAATCATCTTACCCAAAGCGCCAAAAGCCAGGATGGAAGCGAAGAGGAGCTGGCGCTCCGACTTCTTATATCAAGGGCAGGGCGCCGAAGAAAAATGGGCGGCTTTTCTGGCGCG
Organism: Chloroflexota bacterium; assembly: GCA_026389975.1. Classification (GTDB taxonomy): domain Bacteria; phylum Chloroflexota; class Anaerolineae; order Anaerolineales; family Villigracilaceae; genus UBA877. The sequence goes on along the minus strand of JAPLGV010000422.1, from coordinate 3,119 downwards.
GCATGGCCGGGCGGTCTTCCATCTGGCTCTACGGCGTGAAGCGCCGCACCTGTTCGTGCGCGTTTACCTACCCGCACTGATGGCAGATAGCGCCGGCGCATTTATCGCCTCGCTCAGCGAACTCATTGCTTGAGCCATATCGAAAACAAAGACCGGGTTCACTGGCAGAACCTGGTCTTTGTTTCTGTGAACAACTCCATTCATTGCTGGCGCCGGTTTTGCCGTTTTCAGGCGTAAAGCAACCCAGCCATGCGCTTGAGCATCTCCACGCCGCGCACTTCGGTCTCGAAGAGCGGCAGGATGGAACGCACCTGGCCGTCAAACTCTTTCCAGATGGTGTCCATGTGTTCATCTTGCATGGCGACGCGGTTCTTCACGAAATCGGGCGAGTCTTTCTTGACGCTGTTCTTGTCAATCAGCATATTGACGATCACGCCGCCGACGGGGATATTGAATTCGTGAAACCAACCAATGAAGCGGGTGATGACCGAAATTGGCAGCGCCTCAGGCAGAGTGATGAAGAAGAACGAAGTCAGGTTGTCGTCGGTGAGCAGGGTCTTGGCGCGGCTCATGCGCTCACGTAAATTGAGCAGGTAATCCATTAGTGGGTCTTTCTCCTGCTTTTTCTTACTGTAGGATAACAGATCCTTCAGACTCTTGGCCTCTTCACGACTCTGCACCATTTTGTTGACCCACATCGAATAAACGCTGGTCATGCCCAGCAAACGGCGGGCGTTGGCGGTCGGCGCGGTATCGAAGACGTAGGCCTCGTACTCATCGTCGAACATCAGGTCAATCATGTTCTCGAACATGGCCGATTCCTCGAAGGACGGGTTCATGGTGGCCGATTCGACGAACTCATCCGCTTTGGTCTTGATGTCAGCGTATTTGAGGAACCACTCGATTTTTTCGCGGATTTCCTTCTTGGATTTCTCGATCGTATCGTGCGTGTCAATCTCGTAGGCTGTCAGGTTGGGAACGCCCTCAACAGGAGTTTGCTTCCCAAAGACATCCTGCCCAAGCAGGCTGCTCAGCGAGTGGACCGGGTTGGTGGAGGCCAGCAGGGTCTTCTTGCCCTGTTGGGCGGTCCAAACAGCTGCCGCGCCGGCCATGACAGTCTTGCCGACGCCGCCTTTACCGCCGAAGAAGAGGTACTTCAGCTTTGAATTTTTAGCCATGTATTGCTGCATAGAGGTCTCAATCATCACTTACCTCCAAACATCACATTAGCCTCCAAACATCACATTAGCCATGCGTTCAATCATGGGAAGGCCGGTGATGTCGCGCTCGAATTCGGGGATGCGCGCCAGCACTTCGCCGGAGAAGACCTGGTCGATTTCTTTCAGGTAGGTCGTCTGCATCTCCATGCGGTTGCGCAGGTAGGCGGGGATGTTCTGCCCGGCTAGTTCCGGCGGGATGACGCGATTGACGATGTAGCCAGCCAACGGCACGTCAAACTTGGCGAACAGGCCGGCGGCCTTCTTCGTATCCAGGATGATCATCTCTTCCGGCGTGACGACAAAGAAAAAAGCAGTCTTTAGCTTGTCAGTCAGAATGCTGGAGGATGTGTTGATACGATGCTTGATGAATTGCAGTTCTTTAAGGATTTGATCCTCTTCGCTTTCCTTATTGCGCTGCATGACCGACGCAACCTGCGAGTACTCTTCCATCTCAGTACGCAGTGCAGTGATCTTGTCAATCCATTGGTCATAGACCGAGGCCATGCTCAAGTAGTAGAGGGCGTGGCCCAGCGGCACGAGATCATAGATGTAATAGTCGTAGTTGCTGCTTCCAACAATATCCACCACTTCGTCGAAAATAGCGCTTTCTTCCATAGCCGGTTCAGCGGCCGCAGCCTGAATGTAGTTTTCGATCTCTTCCGGGATTTCCGTCATCCCGTACATATCGCGGATTTTCTGGCGGATTTCTTCCTGATATTCCGTAATACGGCGGTCGGCGTCAATTTCCTGGGCGAACAGGTTGGGCATGATCTCGACCGGCCCTTTGCCGAAGATGTCGCGTTTGAAGATGTCGGAAAGGCTGGCCTGCGGGTCCACAGAGAAAACGAGAACTTTGTAACCCTGCTTGGCGAGCCAGTAAGCGGTGGCGGCGCTAAAGGTGGTCTTGCCCAAGCCGCCTTTGCCGCCGAACATGATGTATCTCCTATCAGGATTTTTATCAAAGACTTCACGCATAGACATGGGGTGCTCCTAGGCTAATGCATCTGTCAAGTCTTTTTCGCGCAACATGCGCCGCTTCCAGGTGCTGATCTGCGGCACCACGTAAGGCAGCAGGCGCAGGCTGTAATACGGTGGCAGGATGGGGATGCCGAGCAGGTCACCCATCGTGATGAGGATGAACAAGTGCTCCATGCTGCCGCGCGTCTTGAGCGCATAGCGGGCCATGTCGTGGCCGGCCATGCCATACAGGACGCTCTTGACGCCGTCAAACCAGCTGGGTTTCTTTTCTTTTTCTTCTGTCATGGTATCAGATACTCCTTCTATAGGATGTGATGAAGTTCTGGTTGATTGTACCGTATGAAAACGTTCAGGTTATCCCTGGTCACACAAGTCGGTCAAGTCCCGTTCGCGCGACATACTGCGCTTCCAGCCCATGAAGTTGGGCATGGCATAAGGCAGCAAGCGCAGGCTGTAATAGGGCGGCAGAACGGGGATGCCAAGAATATCACCAAAAACAATCAGGATGAATAAATGCTCGAGGTGCGAACGTTCCTTGTGAAGGTCACGCACCATCTCGTAAACGGTCGCGCCATAGATCATCTGGCCGATGGCTTTGAAAAACTGGCGCAGGGATTGTTTCCAGCAGGAGAAACGGGAGCGCATTATGATGTGAATTATACCTTCATCACCCATATGTTTACAGGCCTTGGGATCGCAAAACTTGTTCCAGCAGGGCGGCATCCAACCCGGTCACTTTTTCGTGTCCGTTTACCACAAACGTTGGATAGCGGCGCACGCCGTAGCGAATGGACTTGAACATCCCCTGCAGCGAGCGCGGGTCCCAGATGCGGATGAGGATGTTCTCGCCGTGATGCGCCGCCAGGTCGAGGATCAGCGCGGAGAGGCGTTGAAAGTCCTCCCGCCACTCGGCAGGGTATT
>JAPLGV010000310.1 GCA_026389975.1 Chloroflexota bacterium | reverse complement strand
TGTACCACCAAAACGAGTGTGGATGGGGTTAGGATTCTGGTTTTATCGGGGCTTCAGAAGTTGATTTATTCGAGGCAATTTCCTTTCTGCGGCCGCGTTGGCGGAAGCTATCGCCGCGGATCACGATAGTGTGGGCATGATGGGTCAGACGATCAAGGGCTGCGCTTGCAAGCAGATCATTGGCAAAGGTCTCGCCCCACTCTTCAAAGGCACGGTTGGAGGTGATGATCAGCGAGCCGTGTTCATAACGTTCGGTAATGATCTCGTAGAGATCCTGGGCGGCCTGGGGAGAAATGGATTGCAGGCCGAAATCGTCCAGGACGAGCAGATCGTAAGCCAGGGTACGCGCGAGGATGCGGGGGTGGGAGCCGTTCGCCCGGGCGATCTGCAGATCCTGCAACAGGCGATGGGTGGGTTTAGCCAGGACGCGGAAGTTGCGTTTCAGGGCTTCAATGGCAATAGCGTTGGCGAGATGACTTTTTCCCACCCCGGTCGGTCCGCACATCAGTAAATTCTCGTGGTGCTGGATGAAGACGCAGGAGGCCAGGTCCTGGATCAGGGTGCGATTGATCCCGGGGGCGGCCGAGAAGTCAAAATGAGCCAGGGTTTTGTTGCTGTCGCATCCGGATAGAGCGAGCTTCAATACCAGCCGGTTTTGGTTGCGTCGTTCCAATTCGTCGTCGAGCAGCAAAGCCAGGAACTCCAGTGGAGCCAGCTGCTGATCCACCGCCTGGGAAACGCGCACCTCCAGGGTGTTGAGAATGCCCGAGAGTCTGAGCTGGCGTAACTTGGGGAGAAGCGGGTGAGACATCATGAGTGCCTCCCGAAGAATTCTTCTCCACTGCGGGCGAAGACATGGCTGAGGGCAGGCTGTAAAGGCTGCGTTTCAGGCAGGGGCTCACGATCCAGGGCTGCGTTCAGGATCAGCTTGATCTGCCGATAGCGGACATCCCCAAAATAGGCAGCGCGTGCACAGGCTGCTTCCAGACGTTTGGATCCCACGCTCTCTTCCAGCTTCAGGATGGCTTGCACTGAACGCAGGCGATCGAGTGGCCGATCTGCCAGCAGTTGCTCCACCACGCTCTGAGTGGATGGGCCGACCTTCGCCCCCAACTTCTTGCAGTAATCCGGGGTGCGGATCAGGTAAGCGGCTTTGGCGGGTGGATAATCCTCCAAACGGGTATGCCATTGTCCAGGCCGGGTGCTGTGCGGGTGGGTGGAGACCAATTCCAGCCCTTTGTAGATCTCTACGAAGTTCTCGCTCACGTGCGCCGCCAATTCCTGGCCAATATATCCAAAAGGCACCGAATAAAAGCTCCCAGTGATCACCACATGACAATCCGGGTGGACATTCACCGGGCGGATCTCCAACAGCCGGAAGGGCTCCACTGGTAATGGCTGCAGGCAGGCTTTCTCAAATTCGTGGAACAGGTGCAGCGGTGCCTCACCGGTGGTGCCATGCTTGCGAACCCCGGCTGTGTTCAAGATCCAGTCACGCAAGTGCACGTTGCCGACATTGATATCCACAAATTCCTGGCCCGCCATGAAGTTGCGCTGGACGTAATGCACCCCACTCTCCACTTTCCCCTTGTGTCTCGGTGTGTGCGGGATCGTCGGGCTGATCAGAAAACCATAATAGAGTGCCATTCTCCGATAGGCCTCCCCCAGGATCGGATCATGCACCAGGGCCTTCAACACCGCCGCTTTTAGATTGTCCGGGATCACCCGCTGCGGCACCCCTCCAAAATATTCGAACGTCCGTTTGTGCAAGGCGATCCAGGTCGTCACCTTCTGGTCAAAGACCAGTTCGGCATATTGGTGGCGACTGTAACAGAGCGTCGCCACAAACACATAGGCTGTCCGTATGCGCTTGGTGGCCGGATCGTACAACTGGCCCACCGACCCAAAATCAACCTGCATATCCTCGCCCGGGTCGCTGTGAACCCGCACGAATGCTTCGGGCTCCACCGGTTTCAGCCGATGCACAAAGCGCCGAATGGACGAATACCCGCCTTTGTATCCGTAGTTCTCTTGCAGCCGCAGCCAGATGGCGGTCATCTCAACCCCTTGGTTCACCCAATCCTGTATTTTTTCCCGGTACGGCTCTACCGTGGATTCCTGCCGCGGAGCTTGCACCCCCGGCCCCAGCGCTTCCATCAATCCACTGTCGCTCGGCTGTGCGCCTGGCTTTTCCAGGTACCCTTTCTCTTTCGCAATCTTGGAGTACTTGTGAACCGTCCCCCGCGCAATTTGCAGATCCTTGGCGATACGCCGTTCGCTCTCGCCCAGCTGTAATCGTTGGCGATACGCCGTTCGCTCTCGCCCAGCTGTAATCGCCGGATGATGTCCTGTATGTGATACATATGCTTCCTCTTCATGTCGGTCGCCTCCAGATCTTAGTCTGGAAGCATTGTGCCACACTCCGAAGGTGGTACACATTCAGGCGGCTACGCGTGGTACACATACGGGCGATCATGCCTGGTACACATTCAGGCGGCTACGCGTGGTACATATTAGCACGGTCAATGACAGCACCTCGCCACCTGCCTCATTGGAACACACCTGAAAGTTGTCAAAGCCCTGCATGAACTCAACGGCAGGCAGGAGCATCTGCGCTCTCTGGTCAGGAATCTGCCCGCTCTCCTCGGCTGGGAATTCGGGCGGCGTGGCATTCCCTCCCGGCCGGTATTCGTTCCTCAAGAATTAAATAATTTACACGCGAATTTGGGCTGGGAATCTCGCTGTCTCACCGATGCCCAGTGGCTGCTCCTGCAGGAAACCTTCCTCTTCTTGCATGACGAACTCGATTCCTCCCGTAAATACCGCCGCCGCAAACCATTGCCCGCTGATCGTATCCTCCTCGAAGGCATCCTGTGGAAACTGGCGGGCGGCCTCCGCTGGCAGGATTTACCGGACGATTACCCTGTGCGCCTCTGTCAGGACCTCTACTCGGCCCTCTACCGGACGGGTCACATGCATGCCATCTATAAGCAGCTTCATTGGCATCTCAATGTCTATGGCGAGGCGACCCTGGATGAACTCGTCGAACGGGGCTGCTTTGTGATCGCCGGGAATCGTGTTCAACTCTCCCCATCTGAAGACCTGACTTGGGAGAAATACACCGCCCTGCTCCTGCTCCAGCAGGCCTTCCGTGCCCGCCGGGCCATCCAGCGGGAAGCAGATCTCGAACGTCGCCGCCGGGGCAATTTCTATCGTCTGCCTTCCCTCAGGATTCCGGGCGTCCCTCGTCGGAGAATTGACAGAGGAGTACCTGAACCAGGCCATGGTGCTTATTGGTCAGAACCAGTAAGTCATATAAAGCCTCCACCCCATCTGGAGAGTAATTTGCTTGAAAGAAAAATTCCCGGTATCTACCGGGAATCCTCCTGCACTACAGGGTACTGCGTAAACATTTGAATCCAAATCATCATTTTTCCCTCACTTTTTGGGCGCTTCAATTCAGAAATCTATGCAATGAGCAGTAATATTATCCAGTACTGAAGTTCTGAATACTACATATCCAAAAAGAGAGTGCCGAATCATGCAGGTTAATTACGCTTTCACAATAAATGGTGTAATCTCCGTCGGAGATGATAGGTGAACTGATTTTTTCCCTTGGCTTGCTTTATGCTCGCGCACTTCGGTATTCCAAAAAAGAGCACAGAGATTTGTAGCACTTTCGACATGCTATAATCCTATAAGGATTGATAGCGAGACTTTTTCCGTAATTGATGCAGGAGGCCATTTTTGTCCCTCCCCTTCCTTTCGTTCAAATTCAATATCCCCTTAGATGAAGTGATCACGGAGTACAACGAAATGGAGGGCAAGAAACTGCCAAATATTGATTCGGATAAGCGCTTAATGTGTATCTTTTCAATAATTCGGGGGAAGGTTGGGGTGTGAAAGCGAGCTGTGCTCGCTTTCACACCCCAACACCCCACTTTTTTGAGAAGTTACCTTAATGTTTATGAAAAGGGCCAGATAATGAACAATAAAACACTTCCGATTTTCATTGGTGACACTGCCCAAAAGCAGTCAGAGCAAACCGTCAAGGGCGAGTATGTCACCATACTGGGCGAAATATTTTATAGAATTCAAAATTATGATGCCATAGAGCCGTTCTTTATGAGCATCGTCAGCAGTTCCAATCACTGGCTCTTTATCTCATCAACCGGAGGTCTTTCTGCTGGTCGGATCAGCGCCGAACAGTCTCTCTTCCCCTACTACACAGAGGATAAGCTGACCGAAAATAGCGAAAACACTGGAAACAAGGCGATATTACTTGTCACGTGCGCACAACGGACCAGCCCATGGGAGCCATTTTCAATGCGGCAACAAGGGATTTATCGCATCGAACGCAATATTTACAAAAATGTGGCTGGCACGGTGCTGATTTTTGAAGAAAATAACCGTAGCCTGGGGTTGACCTATCGTTATGCCTGGCGAACCAGTGATACCTTTGGCTTCGTAAAGACGACCTGGTTACAAAACTGGGGGGAGTCACCCTGCCAGATCGAGCTTGTCGATGGTCTTCAGAATATTATGCCCGCCAATATTACATCGTTGACCCAGAACATATTCAGTCCCCTTTTGGATGCCTATAAACGCAGTGAACTGGACACTGAAACCGGTCTGGCTATCTTTGCACTTAATTCAACCCTGACGGACCTGGCTGAACCCAGTGAGTCGCTTCTGGCGACGACGGTTATGCAGCTTGGGCTTGATCAGGTGGACTATCTACTCTCGTCGGTGCAACTTGATGACTTTCGCATTGGCATGGGTGTGACAATGGAAACAGATGTGCGTGGGCGGCGTTGTGCCTATTTTGTGCATACCACCCTCAACCTTGCTCCGGATATGGAACACTCATGGCATCTGGTGGCAGAGGTTAGCCAAGATAGCGCCGCGATCGTCCGTTTGTCTAAAAGTCTCAAAGAAAATCGGGCCAACCTGGCAAATGCCCTGGAACGCGACATTGAATCGAATAACACAAATTTGGAGAAGATCGTCGCCAGCGCCGATGGATTGCAGGTCTCCCATAGTCAACTTCGCTGCGCCAACCATTTTGCGAACGTAATGTTCAACGAGATGCGCGGCGGCCTTTTCGCTGACCAATACCAGGTTCATAAACAAGATTTCGTCGAATTTTTATCGGTTCGTAATCCTCCGATTCTCGCTGAGAAAGCACCTTTTTTCTCCGAATTGCCCCCTGATATCTCTATCTCCGCCCTTCAAGCCCGCTCGGAAGCAAGCGGTTCAGCAGATCTAATCCGCTTGAGTTATGCCTACCTGCCCCTGTCGTTCAGCCGACGACATGGTGACCCCAGCCGCCCCTGGAATCGCTTTGCGATCAATATCAAAAAAGATGATGGCTCTCAGCAGTTGGGTTATGAAGGGAACTGGCGCGATATTTTTCAAAACTGGGAAGCTCTCGCCTATTCTTATCCGGAATATGTTGAAAGTATGATTTGTACATTCCTGAACGCAACAACATTAGATGGGTACAACCCTTATCGAATTACTCGGCAGGGGATAGAATGGGAACTTCCAGAACCCAGCAATCCCTGGGCGAATATTGGCTACTGGGGTGACCATCAAATCATCTATCTCCAAAAACTGATGGAGGTCAGTGCCAGAGTGCACCCTGGCAAGCTTCAAGCATTTCTTGCCCAACCAATGTTCAGTTATTCCAATGTTCCGTATCGGATCAAACCTTATACGGATATACAGGATGATCCTTACAATACTATTGATTTTGATTGGGGTCTGGAACGGGAGATCGAGTTGCGGGTGAAGGAACGCGGTACGGATGGCAAACTGACATCTACGCGCGCCGGGAAAATACTCCTTGCCAATCTCGCAGAAAAACTACTCACCCTGCTGCTCGCCAAGCTGGTGAACTTTGTCCCGGAAGGCGGCATCTGGATGAACACCCAACGCCCCGAATGGAATGATGCCAACAATGCCCTGGTTGGCAAAGGGTTGTCGGTTGTAACCTTGTGCTATTTGCGACGCACCATCGTTTTTTACAAGCAGTTGTTGGAACAGAGTGCCCTCAGAACAGTTCAAATCAGCCGGGAAGTTCAAGAACTTTATTTACAGATATCCCAAATCCTGGTCCGATTCCAGAGAGCGCTCAAAAATTCTTTCAATGACAAACAAAGACGCGCCGTGATGGACGCGCTGGGTCAGGCTGGGAGTGATTATCGCGGGAACTGTTATTCCCATGGGTTCTCAGGCGAATTGACGCAACTGCCGATCCCGGATATGGTTGCATTTCTCGATCTGGTCCTGCAATATGTAGATCATTCATTACGCGCAAACAAACGCAGCGATAAACTGTATCACGCTTACAACATTCTGCATCTTGATCCCAAGCTTGCGTCCATCAGCCATCTCTATGAAATGTTGGAAGGCCAGGTTGCCTTCCTTTCATCAGGGATGCTATCCGGTGAAGAGTCGTTAGCGCTGCTGGAGAGCATGAGACACAGCAAATTGTACCGGACCGACCAGCACAGTTACATTCTCTATCCAGATCGGGATCTGCCGGGTTTTCTCGAGAAGAACTGTATTACGGAAGCCCAGGTAAGTGGCCTGGCGCTTATTTTGGAACTGGTAAGGGCGCAGGATCAGACTCTGATCACCAGGGATGAAAATGGAAACTACCATTTCAACGGCCATATCCGCAACTTGAAAGATGTGAGGCGGTCTCTCGATGCACTCAAACGCAAACCTCAATATGCAGAACTGGTAAAGGCTGAGGCCGCGCAGATCGAGGCTTTGTTTGAAGATATCTTTAACCATGATGAATTTACTGGACGTTCCGGAACCTTTTTTGCTTATGAGGGTCTGGGAAGTGTTTACTGGCACATGGTCTCCAAGCTAATGCAGGCAGTGCAGGAAACAATCCGGCGTACGAGTAGTGAACCATCCATCCGGGGTTTATTGGAAAAATACGCTGATCTTTGCAAAGGACAAAGTTTCAATAAGACCCCTGCTGTTTACGGGGCTTTCCCTACGGACCCTTATTCACACACACCGAAAGGCCGCGGGGCTAAGCAACCAGGCATGACTGGGATGGTCAAAGAAGAAATTCTAATCCGCCAGGCGGAACTTGGATTTTCCATCGAAAACGGTAATCTGGTGTTTGACTTTCTGCTGCTGGACAGGAACGAATTTCTTGCCGATTCCAAGGTATTCTCCTATTGGAGTGTTGATGGGCAGCAGAAACAAATGGAATTGCAGGCGGGTTCCATTGCTTACTCAATTTGCCAGGTTCCGGTAATACTCCATGCTTCAAACGAAACATATATTAAAGTACATATGACCGATGGGAGCACCCAACAGATCGAAGGCCATGTTTTAGATTCTGTCAACAGCAAACATATCTTCCAACGAGATGGCGTTGTCCACCACTTGAATGTATGACTCTACTGCAAAAACCATCTAAACACAAAGGTCACGAAGGAAAAGTCTTCATCACTTATCCTTTGTGT
>JAPLGV010000178.1 GCA_026389975.1 Chloroflexota bacterium | reverse complement strand
TCCACGGCGATCCGCGTCCAGCATGCCAGTTCGTCGGCCAGTTCTTGGAGGGCGCCGGGTGTGGCAATCCAGATAGGCGGGGGGAGCCTCGATTATATCCGTTTATCTTCGCGAATCTTTTTTTTGGGAATCGCCGTGGTGATGGGGTAAATAAGGGATGTTGGGCGGGCTTTGCCCGCCCAACATCCCTGTATCTTTTCCTCTTTCGCGGGAATTCCTAAAGACCTCGTATTCGATAGGCACAGATTAACGGATTTTCTCCATGACCACTGCGTTTTCCTTGTCGTTGTAATATTCCCGCCACGTATCCATTGCCAGATAGCCTTCCTGCTGGTAGAGACGGATGGCCGATTCGTTGGAAACCCGCACGCACAAACGGATGCGCGGTTGGGTCAGCCGCTGCTCGCATTCTCGCAGCAGTGCTCGCCCGATGCCGCGCCGCTGGTATTCGGGCAGGACGCCGACCGTGGCAATCCAGGCCAGATGTTCGGAAGGACGCGGATCCCTGGCGATAAAGCCGATCATCTGGCCGTCTTCGACTGCCTTTAAACGGACAACTTCCGGCCAGGTCAGAACAGCGAGCAGGTCGAGCAACGGCCAGGCGTCCTTGAGGAAACAGGCCTGTTCAATGCGGCGCAGTGGACCGAGGTCGCGGAGGGTGGCGCGGAGAATGTGCATCGAGGCAAAATAATCCTGTAGCAAAGAAGCCTCCCGCAGGTGTGCGAGAGGCTTCTATTTTACTCTTTACTGATCACTTTTTGCTGTTACTTTTCCTTCCCTTTGACGAAATTCTCGAGCATGCTGGTGAATTCCATCGGGAAGATGAACTTGGTGGAGGCGCCTTGGCCGATGTTCTTGAGGGTCTCGAAGTATTGCAGGGTCATCGTCTTCTGGTCAATGGTCTTGGCAGCAGCAAAGATCTTCTCCAGGGCCACCGAGAAACCTTCGGCTTTCAGCACCTGGGCCTGCTTCTGGCCCTCGGATTCCAAAATGGCAGCTTGTTTCGAGCCTTCAGCCTTCAGGATGGCGGATTGCTTCTCGCCTTCGGCCACGTTGATGGCGGACTCGCGCGTACCGGTCGATTCCGTTACCACGGCGCGGCGGATTCGCTCGGCAGACATCTGCTTGTTCATGGCGTCCTGAACGTCCTTGGGCGGGATGATCTCGCGGATTTCAACGTTGGTCACTTTGACGCCCCAGCGCTCGGTCACTTCGTCCAGTTTGGTGCGCAGGGTCATGTTAATGTGTTCACGCTGCGAGAGCACTTCGTCCAGCGGGATACCGCCGATGACGGAGCGCAGGGTGGTGGTTGCCATACCGGCTGCCGACAGTTCGAAATTGCCCACGCCGACCACGCTGAGGGTCGGGTCCATCACCTTGAAATACCACAGGAAGTCAATCGAGATGGGGGCATTATCCTTGGTGATGGATACTTGGTGCGGTACCTCGCGCACCTGCTCGCGTAGATCCGCTTTGACGGCCCGGTCAATCACCGGGATGAGCAGCACCAGGCCGGGACCTTTTATCCCGATGCAGCGTCCCAGGCGGAAGACCACCAGGCGCTGGTACTCGTTGACGACGCGGATGGCGTTCATCAGGAAGGTGACCAGCACCACGACGACAAAGGCTACGACACACAGTCCGGTTGTTACATTAGTTGGCATGTTTTTCTCCTTTTCGAATGAATGGATTACTTTTTTGAATGCTCGTCAAGTGTGACGATCAGGACGAATCCTTCGCGGCTGACGACACGCACGCGGCTGCCCGCCGGGATGGGTTTATCGCTGCGGGCGCTCCACAATTCTCCGGCCATCTGTACCGAGCCTTCTTCCTGGACCCGGGTCTTGGCCTCACCGATTTGGCCGATCAGATTTTTAAGGTCTTGCAGCGGACGGGCATGGTGCGCTGCGACCACTTTACGGATGGTCCACCAAAGAAAACCGGCAACGAGCAATGAGACCAGCGCAGCCAGGATCGGGTTAACCGCCGGAAGAAAACCCTCGGAAGGAAATAGATAAAGCGATCCGGCGATCACACCCACAATGCTCAAGGCCAGCGCCCATTCGCGTTTGGGTTTTCGAATGGCATATACAAATGGGACGAGCGCCAATACCAAAACGATCAGCGCCCACAAGTTGAAACCGATGTGGTAGATGGCGAACCCCGCCAGCGCCAGCAAAAAGAATGCCCCAACTTCGAGCATCCCCGTGCCGGGTGCGACGATTGCCAGCAGCGCCAAAACGAAACCGGCAACCAGCAAGACGTAGGCGATATTGGGATTATACAGAATTTCCATGGTCTCCCTTTCTGGAAAAGCCAGGTTCATTATACAACTTTTTCAGCTATTAATATACGCAAATCGCGTCGCGGAGTGGCGTAATTTGTAGGGAGAGATTTATCTCGCCCCTCCCAGCCAACGATACATTTATTGGATCGTCCCGAAGGTTTTTTTCAGACGACTCGATTTTACGGTACAAACGTTCGGTAGTCCCGGTTCTAGCACGGGGCGGGACGTTTTACGTGAATATGGTTATTTTCATTTCAGAAACCTTCTTTTTGCCTTTCTCGATGCTCTCCGTGTACTCTGTGGTGATAAGCGGGCCATTTGTCCCGGAATTAAAATACACACTGCT
>JAPLGV010000304.1:4291-7880 GCA_026389975.1 Chloroflexota bacterium | reverse complement strand
AGGATGCCCAGAAGATCACCACGGTCGGCGAAGCGGTCAAGTTCGTTGAAGCCCAAAAATCCAAGAAATAACCTTTAACTGTTCGAAATAAGAAAAACCGCTTGCAAAGGCGTTTTTTTTCGTGTCTTGCAAATTGGGTACGACCTGCTGGACTTGGCAGATGTTTCAAGGAATAAGCCCTGAGATGATTTGCTTCACAGAGCTTATTCCCTTTTTTTTATTTCTATTTCAAGAGACTTGGGATTTCTTCCGGGTGCTTGGCTACTTTTACGCCCGCTGCTTCGAGCGCTTTGACCTTTTCGGCTGCAGTGCCCGCGCCGCCTTCGATGATGGCTCCGGCGTGACCCATGCGCTTTCCGGGAGGGGCCGTCTGCCCGGCGATGAACGAGACGACCGGTTTGGTCATCTTGGAAGCGATGAACTGGGCCGCCTTTTCCTCGTCCGTGCCGCCGATTTCGCCGATCATAACCACTTTCTCGGTGCGCGGGTCGTCTTCGAACATGGACAGGCAGTCAATGAAATTGGTGCCGTTGATGGGGTCGCCTCCGATGCCAACACAGGTGGTGGCACCCATGCCGACCAGCTTCAGGGCATAGAGCACTTCGTAGGTTAACGTGCCGGAACGCGAGACGACCCCTACGTTGCCGGGGATGGCGATGTTACCGGGGATGATTCCCACTTTGGCCTCGCCGGGAGTCAACAGACCCGGGCAGTTCGGACCGAGCAGCCGGACCTGTTTCTGGTCTAGGTATTCGCGCACCCGCATCATATCCTGTACTGGAACACCCTCGGTGATGCAAACGATGAACGGGATGCCCGCGTCTGCAGCTTCGAAGATGGCGTCCGGGGCGAACGCTGCGGCGACAAAGATGATACTGGCATTCGCACCGGTTGCTTCGACAGCCGCCTTGCAGGAATCGAAGACCGGCACTTTGCCGTCGAGAACCCATTCGCCGCCCTTACCGGGGCGTGTCCCTGCCACAACTTTGGTGCCGTAAGCCAGCATTTGCTGGGTGTGGAAGAGGCCTTCATTACCGGTGATGCCCTGCACCAGAAGGCGGGTATTTTTATCAACTAATATGCTCATTTCGGGCTCCTATGCTTTCGCCGCCGCAACGGACTTCTTGGCCGCGTCGGCGAGAGTCTCGGCGGTAATCATGTGCGCATCTGCCAGTAGTTTGCGGCCTTCCTCGGCGTTGGTGCCCACCAGACGCACAACCATCGGGATGGTCGGTTTGACTTCCTTGAGGGCGGCCAGGATGCCTTTGGCCACTTCATCACAGCGGGTGATACCGCCGAAGACGTTGAACAGGATGGCCTTGACATTTTTGTCAGATAGGATGATGCGCATGGCTGCCGCGACTTTGTCCGCGCCCGCGCCGCCGCCGATGTCCAGGAAGTTGGCCGGTTCGCCGCCAAATAATTTGACGATGTCCATGGTGGTCATCGCCAGCCCCGCGCCGTTGACCATGCAGCCGATATTGCCGTCCAATTTGATGAACGAGAGACCGTACTTGCGCGCCTCGGTCTCGGCGGCGGCTTCCTCGTCCACGTCCCGCATCTCGGCCAGGTCGGGGTGGCGGAAGAGGGCATTATCATCCAACAGCATCTTACCATCCAGTGCCATCAGCGATTTTTCTTTCAGGATAACCAGCGGGTTGATCTCTGCCAGAGTCGCGTCGCATTCCATGTAAGCGCGCCAGAGACCCCGGCAGATATCGCCGAACTGCTTCCAGTATTCCTTCGGCAGGTCAATTCCAATCGCAATGTCGCGTGCCTGGTAGTCGCGCAGGCCGAGCAGCGGATCAATGTGGACTTTGATGATTTTCTCGGGATTGGTGCGGGCAACTTCTTCAATTTCCACGCCACCGGCGGCGGAGGCCATAAGGACCGGGCGACGCGCGGCACGGTCATTGGTGATGCCCAGGTAGATTTCCTGTTCGATGTTGGCTGCCTGGTCAATCAGCACTTTACGGACCGGCAGTCCCTTGATTTCCATGCCCAGGATTTGTGTCGCGACTTCTTCGGCTTCTTTGGCAGACTTGGCAAGCCGGATGCCGCCCGCTTTGCCGCGCCCACCCACCAGCACCTGGGATTTAACAACAACACGGCCACCTAACTCTTTGGCGATCCGTCTCGCCTCGGTTGCGGTAGCCGCTACCCGTCCCTTTGGGATCGGGATGCCATATTTGGAAAAAATCTGTTTGGATTGGTATTCATGCAGTTTCATGCGGAAGATTCTCCCTTTGGAATGTTAAGCGCAAGGATTATAGCATTTTGCTTTTTAAATATCATCTGTAATTGATAAGCAGAATAAAATGACATTCGGTCTGTTTATGGCATTGTAAACCGCATCAACCGGTTGTTGGCTGGGTCGCTTACCCAGACATGCCCTTCGACGTCCACTGCGATGGCGGAGGCCAAACCGAAATTTTCTGCCCCAATCCCGTATTCGCCCCAGGTGCGGATGAACTCGCCGTTGTTCTTAAACTCGAGTATCCGGTATGCTTCCGGGTCCGTGACGAAGATGTGTCCTTGATTGTCTGCTGCGAGGTAAGGCTTGTTATCCAACGATTCACCATACCAGCCGGCTACGTCCCATTGGAGGAATGGTGAATAAGTTGAACCATCTTCGCTGGGTGCAAAGACCTGGACGCGCTGGTTCCAGGTGTCGGCCACGTACAGGTAACCTCGTGGGTCAAATGCCAGACCGACCGGCTCCTCGAATTGGCCAATGGAAAGACCCTCACTGCCAATTTGCATGATGAAATTCCCATCCGCGTCATAGACGAGGATACGCTTGTTGCCCGTATCTGCTACAAAGACGCGCCCCCGCGCATCCACGGCGATGCCACGCGGACCCCATATCCCGAACGGATCATTGTTGGTCGGATCGTAGAGGGGAGTGCCCCACATGATAAGTGGTGTTCCGCTGGCAGTGAACTTCTGGATGCGATGGTTCCAGGTATCTACCACGTAGACGAATTCTCCGTCGGGGGAAACCGCCACAGCCCAGGGCTGGTTAAAGGTCCCGGAGGGGGCATCACCGGCGGTACTGTCGCCGAAAGAGCCCCAGGCGTTGAGGAACTGCCCATCGGCGGAGAAATGCTGGATGCGATTGTTGTTTGTATCGGCGACATACAGAGTCCCGTCTGGGGCAATAGCAATTCCGTGTGGAGTATTGAATTGGCCGTCTGATGTGCCATTCACTCCAAAGATAAGGTCCGCCGGAAGAGATAGCCTGCCTTGCTCATAGGGATCAGCCTGAAGGGTTGTTGCCTGCAGTACGCCATAGTCCCATATTTCTGCAGCCACATCTTTCCGGATGAACAACTGCATTTTGTCGCTTGGGTTCCAATCTGGCACGGTCAGCCCGGTATTACCAGTGGCTTCGGCATACTTTGAATAATCCCGGTTGATCCAGATTTGCCAGAGGGCTGCCCGCGTGGATGGATTGGTCAGTGCATCCTTGATGCGCGCCCAGGTCAGGTTGAAGTAATCTTGGTTGGGCCATACCATGCGGATATAGTTGATACGGTAGTAATCGTTGCCAACGATTGCTTTGATGGCATCAAAGTTCTTTGGGTCA
>JAPLGV010000304.1:3417-4247 GCA_026389975.1 Chloroflexota bacterium | reverse complement strand
AGTCTTGTTGGGTTAATGACGCAAATACCATGTGAATGGCCAGGCCACACCGCTGTCTGGTGCACTGTTATCGTATGCCAGCGTAAGATTCTGACCCCCGGCGGTCCGGCTGGAGATTTTATCAATCTGCGCCATCACATCTTTGATACCGCTCGCTCCGTGGGCGTAGACCAGATACTCTGTGGCGTCATTCGGATGGAGATAAGCAGCGCGGACAGCGGTGCGTGCGGTCAGAACGGCCAGCAGGCTGAAAAATACCAGCGCGGCCAACCGCAGCCCGTCGCGGACCTGCCAACTGGTCTGCAAATAGACCAGCCCGCCCGCGCTGACGAGGGCGCTTATCGCCGCGAATAGGAATACTCCGGTTGCGGATAATTGTGCCAGCGTCTTACCCTGGAAGGGAGGATTCACTCCCAGGCCTGTTACCAACGTATAACCAGCAGGACGGTTGCACAGCCGCCACGTCCGCGGAACTTTGACCAGTCCAGCCGCTCGATAACCATACCCAGCCCCCAGCCGGTCAGCAGGATCATCGGCAGCGTGATGTGGACCGTCAGCCAGGGCATTTTCTCACCGGCGATGGAAAAGGCGAGCAAGCTGGACAACGCCCACCAGATCAGCAGGCCGAACGTGGGCGCAGCTTCTGGAACAGCCGCAGCCGAAGGGTCCGGTTCCGAGGACGTTTCGTGGGGCAGGGGAGCCGGTGATTTTCGGCGCAGGCCGAAGAACGCAGCCAGACCGAGTCCAAGCGCAGGTAAATACTCATACAATGGAATCTGAATCAGCAGGTAGTAATACCAAGGCTGGCTGCCACGGTGGATGCCCTGTTG
>JAPLGV010000304.1:2209-3409 GCA_026389975.1 Chloroflexota bacterium | reverse complement strand
CGGTGGATGCCCTGTTGTTCCAGCCAGTATCCCAGTGACCCGACCACACCGGTTGCCAGTCCCGGCCAGTTGGTAAAAACGCTGCTGTAGAAAAAAATGTAGATGCCCCAGAAAAGGGCTGCGTTGACCAGCCAGCGTTTCCAATCCCAGAGCAGGCCAACGGAAATCGCGATGATGACCAGCACAATCAAGACCGATGCCGTCTTGACCGGGCCTTGAGTCCAAAGAGCCTGCCAATTCCAACCCGGCCAGGTAAAAATGTAGTCGAGTGGGTTCCAGCCCAGTGCCTTGACCGGGAGCGGAGCCAACTGTGGCAGGACAAACGTACCGAGCAGGATGAGCATGTCGAACGAACGCTCGCGGCGCAGGTTTTTCCAGCCATAACCGATAACGAGCAAGGCCGCCGCTGCGACAAAGGCGATACTCGCCAGCACAATTAAGGATGTGACCGAGGGTAAATGCCCGGCAAGCGGTGCAGTTTCCGGCGTTGCTCCCGGGATGAGTGGTACGGTAGTTTGGCCGGCATCCGTCGCGGCTTGGGCGCGGGTGTAGATTGTTACGCCGAGCGCCGCGCCGATAAGCAGCACCCCAACGGACAGGATCACGATAAACCCGTTCAATACGATATTGTTCTTCCAGGGTGAGCGAGTCACTCGGTTGACAAGATAGAATGCCAGAAAAAGCAGCGCCTGAGCGGTGTAAATAAACGCGGTTTCTTTGACCGTGAAGTGCAGGGCGGTGGCGGCGGTTAGCAGGAGTAAATGACGTTTTTTGCCGGTCTCCAGATACCGCAAGATCGCGTAGAGCGTCAGCACCCCCAGCAGGGCCACAAAAGCCTCGTTACGAGCATAACGCCCATAATAGAGCATGTAGGGCGAGATGAGCACCAGTCCGGCGGCAACCAGCATTCCGGCGCGGCCCAGATAGCGCCGCCAGTTCCAAAGCAACACAACCGTCAGAATGCTGGCAATGGCATGTGGCAGGCGGGCTGTGAAAGCATTGTCTCCGAACAGGAAGTAAGTCAGCGCAAGCAAGTGGAATTGCAGCGGCCCGTGTGTTGTGGGAGTGTGCTGATAGCCCTGCCCAATCGAAAAGAGCCAGGAGTAATAGGCGTGCAGGCTTTCGTCATGGCTCATGACCCGCACTCCCAGATTGAACAACCGGCTGACGGCCATCAGGATAACGATGACGATGAAAAGG
>JAPLGV010000304.1:0-2174 GCA_026389975.1 Chloroflexota bacterium | reverse complement strand
TCACCGGTAAAAACCGGGAGAGTGGCGAAGAGGGGACGGTCAAGCCAGGAACGTTTGTCTTGAGTCTCGATCATGCTAATGAACCTGTGTGAATTTAGGATGAATGATGGGCTGAGGATACTGCAAACGCATCAATCTGGCAAGCAAGGTCATTAATAAAATGCGTATAGCCTTTTTAATACAGTAATTATCCAAAAATAATAAAATAAGAACCTAAAACCGACTCGCGAGTTGCCCGCACCCAGCTTGGATATCCACACCGCGCCGCAAGCGGTTCGTGCAGGGGACCCCTGAACGGGTTAGGATTTCTTTGAATTCTTCCGCATGCTGACGCGTCGTAGCCTTTCCGGAGTAACCCTCGGTGGGGTTGAGAGGTATGGCATTGACATGGCATAGCAATCCCTTGAGTTTGCTTGCCAGCAAATGGGCTTGCCCTGGAGTGTCGTTGACTCCACTGACCAGTGCCCATTCGAAAGTGATACGACGTCCGGTGGCGGCGACATACTCGCGGCAGGCTTCGATTAATTTATCAATCGGGTAGCGTTTGTTGACCGGCAGCATGGAGGCGCGCAGGGCATCATCGGCAGCGTGGAGAGAAATCGCCAGGTTGACCTGTCGTTTTTCGGCAGTGAACCGCCGGATGGCCGGGACCAGGCCAACAGTCGAGATGGTGATCCGCCGCGCCCCAAAGTTGTAACCCTCTGGATCGTTCAACCGATCAATGGCAGCCATGGTGTTATCGTAGTTATGGAACGGTTCACCCATGCCCATTACCACCACGTTGGTAACCACTTCGCCTTGATCTTTCAGCAGACGGGCAGAGTACATTACTTGGGTAACAATTTCTCCGCTCGAGAGATGACGCTTGAAGCCCATCTGCCCGGTGGCGCAGAAGACACAGCCCATGGCGCAGCCAACCTGGGTGGAAACACACAGCGTGCGGCGGCCTTGCCCTGAGCCGTCGCGCTGAGCTTGTTGAAGTGCTGCCGAAGGGTCGTATTTCATCAAAACGGTTTCAATGGCTTTCCCGTCATACAACTGGAACAGCGTTTTGACCGTCTCGCCATCCGAGGACTGGAGCGTGGTGGAGGGAACGAGGATATTGAACTCCAGGGATTCGGCTAGTTTCTGGCGCAAAACGGCAGGCAGGTTGGTGAATTCTTCGGGAGTGTTCCAGAAGTTGCGGTACAGTCCCTGCCAGATTTGCTGGGCGCGGTAAACGGGTTCGCCCCATTCAGCCAGGAGGGAGGCGAGTTCGGGGAGGGAGAGGTCATAAATCAATGTGGTGCTCATTCGATGAAATTCTATCACAGCATAAAAAATACACTGCCATGAAATTGTGGCAGTGCATAATTGGATAGTACTTACATCACCAGTGTGTACAAATCTTCTGCGATAACATCTACAACTGGTCTCCATGCCTCGGCCTGTTGCCGCGTGCTTACTCCGCTCAACACAACCGCGACCGGGCATCCGGCAACCTGGCCCCCGGCAATGTCAGTCTCCAGGCGGTCTCCGACTACAAGGGTCTCTTCTTTGGCAGTGCCCAGTCTTTCGCGCGCCAGTTCGAGCAGGTAGGGGGCGGGCTTCCCGGCGTAAATGGGTTCGATGCCAGTAGCTGTGACGATCACCGAGATCCACGCGCCCGCGCCAGGAATTTCGCCGCGCGGGGTGGGGAAAGTCTTATCCGGGTTGGTGGCATAGAAGGGCACGCCTCGCCGCACCAGTAGGGCGGCCTCGGCCATTTTTTGGAAGTTGATTTGCCGGTCAATGCCCACAACGACCGCTTTAGCTTTTTCTGCTTCCTCCACAGAAAGCAGTGTGAAGCCCTTCTCGCGCAAGGCCGTCATCACACCCTCCCCGCCGATGGCAAAGACTTTCGCCCTCACCCCTTCACCCCTCTCGCGCACATCGATAAAGGAGCTGGGGGTGAGGGCAAGCCGCCGCATCAGCAACTCTGCCACGACCAGCGCAGAAGTCACTGCAATCAAGGACTTGGACTGCGATCCGTGCAGATTTCTGGTCACGCGACACAGAACCGGGTACGCTTCGACTCGTCCGTTCATCCGATGCATCCATTACAGGTTGTGGTAGACCGTAAGGGTGCACCGGACTGCCCACTCCGCCAGTTTTCGCCTCGTTTCAAGCAGATCTACGCTGTTGGCTCGCCAGGT
>JAPLGV010000332.1 GCA_026389975.1 Chloroflexota bacterium | reverse complement strand
TCGCAAAAATCCTGCACCAGTTGCAGGCCGCTTTCCAGGATGAGACGGGTGATAAAGACTCTGGGTTTGGACATACTTTAATGCTATCATACGAGCATGCTTTCTGCCGAGTCTTTCTGGACCTCCAGCCTGCGCGCCGCGCCGGAGGGCGAGCGCGTCACCCGGATTCTCGCCGCCGCAATAACTGCCGTGGAACCGGGCGCGGCGGTGGGACGCTTTGTCCAGCGGGACGGGGAAATGCTCACCATCTCAGGCCGGGCTTACGACTTTCAATTATTCCGCCGCGTGGTTCTGCTGGGGATAGGCAAAGCCTCGATTGCGATGAGCACGACGCTAGCCGGGATTCTCGGGGCGCGTCTAGAGTCCGGGCTGGTTATCACGAAACATGTCTCCGCTATTCACCATTCTCCATTAACCATCCTCATCGGTGGTCATCCCGTCCCGGACGAGCGCAGCCTGGAGGCGGGGCAAAAAACGATTGAACTAGTCTCTTCTCTCGGTCCGGATGACCTGCTCATCTGCCTGATTTCCGGCGGCGGGTCGGCGCTGGTGACTGCACCGGTAGACGGCGTTTCGTTGGCAGACATCCAAGTACTCACATCCGCTCTGCTGGCCAGCGGAGCGCGCATAGATGAAATCAATACCCTGCGCCGCCGCTTGGACCAGGTCAAGGGCGGGGGAATTGTGAAGATGGCCAGTGGGGCAACCATCGTCAGCCTGATCCTCTCGGACGTGGTCGGCAGTGCGCTCGAAGCGATTGCCTCCGGTCCGACCGCCCCTGACCCGGCGACGCGTGCGGACGCGCTGTCCATTCTGGCAAAATACGAGTGCACAGCATACGGGAAGAACACCCTATTGGAAAACCGCATTCCAATTTCCATCCTCCATTCCCTCAGGACTTCTCCCGAAACGCCCAAGCTGGGCGATCCCATCTTTGAGAAAGTCCAAAATGTCATTGTGGGGAGCAACCTGCTGGCAGCCCAGGCCGCGCTTACGCAGGCTGAGGCGGAGGGATTCCAACCGTATCTTCTGCGAAACGACTTGCAAGGCGAAGCCCGCGCTACCGCCTTTGAACTCGCCACCTTCCTGCGCCATGCCAGGTTGACCGGCGACCCGCTCCCGGCTCCGGCTTGTATCGTGGCGGGCGGCGAGACGACGGTTACTTTGAAAGGGAACGGCAAAGGCGGGCGCAACACCGAACTGGCCCTGGCGGCCGTCAGCGAGTTGGCGGATTTCCCCGGTGTGATGCTGGTTACTCTTGCGACGGATGGAGAGGACGGTCCGACCGACTCCGCCGGCGCGGTGGTGACGGGCAACACCTATCGCCGCGCCCGGTCGCTGGGGTTGGATCCGGTCGAATACCTGGAGCGGAACGACTCCTACTCCTTTTTCTCGGTTCTGGACGATTTGCTCAAACCGGGGCCAACCGGGACGAATGTGAACGATCTGGTATTCTTGTTCATTTTTTGAAAGCAAAACAGGGACATGCCGAAACATGCCCCTCGGGAGACGGGAGACGGGAGACGGAGGACGGGAGACGGATGACGGGAGACGGGAGACGGGGCACGGGGTGGTCTGAATTTCCCGGGCAGAGTAAAGCGCCCGTTTGCTTAATCGTTCTTCTTGTGGCGGCGGCCCTTCAACTCATCCCGCAAAATCAGACTGAGTACCAGGCTGACCGCAGTGGTGACCAGCGAGCCGAGGAAAGCGCTCCAGAACCACGGAGCGGCCAACTCGAAACCAACGCCAAATTGGGAACCAACCCAGCCAGTAAAAGCGAAGAGCAGGGTGTTGATGACCAGGGTGAACAGGCCCAGGGTCAGGATGATTAAAAGGCAGGACAGGGCCTTGATGGGCGGACGCAGGATGGCATTCACCAGACCGAAGATCAGGGACAGCCAAATAATGTCTATCCAATTGCCTTGATAGAGAATGTATTTTGGCAAAAGGACGATGGCAACGTATAACGCCACCATGTTAATAGCCAGACGTACGATGAATTTCATTTCGAACTCCTTGCGAGGTAGTCCCGGTTTTCGGACGGGGCGAGGTAGTCCCGGTTTTCGGACGGGGCGAGGTAGTCCCGGTTCTCGCGTGATAGTCCCGGTTCTAGCGTGGTAGTCCCGGTTCCTGGACGGGGCACGGGGGACG
>JAPLGV010000107.1 GCA_026389975.1 Chloroflexota bacterium | reverse complement strand
GTCACACACAGGTCAAACCCGGCGGCGAGGCGCGGTCCTGTACCCATCGAGACGCAGAAGCAGGTCGCATCCGGATCCAGGCAGTTGACGGCCAGGATGAACAGTCCCTCACGGCGGAGGCGGTAGATGGGGTCGCTGAAGTCTTCGCGTAGGAATACTTTGTCCTGGATGTGGATGGCAGCCAGTTCGCAGGCGCGCACGCCGATCAGGGCGTAGCGCGGTGTGGGTTCGTTATTCTCTTTGAGTTGCCACTTGCCATCTTTCACGGCGGTGAAAAGCATATGACAGGGCGGAAAAAGGAATTGCTTCCAGGACTGACCGCCGGGGATGAAGTCGAAGTAGCGATCCTTTCCGGTCTGGATCATCCGGTAAGAAGCCGGGTTTTGCTCACTGAGGATGCCACGCGGTAGATCCTTCAGGCCGTCAATTTTTGTATAAACGATGCTCTCGTCTTGCAGATGCGGTCCGACGGTCTGAAAACCGTTCTTGCGCAGGTCCGCCATCAGGAGGTCGAGTTCGGGTTTGGGAAGCGCGACGGTGCTTCCGATTGTCAGGGATTTATCAGTCATTCATGGTCTCCGTCGGCCCGGCAAACATGTCAATCAATTGCAAACGAGTTACCATCAGCCGGCTGGCAACAACATTGGCCAGCCGGCGCATCAGCAGATAGCCGAAATCATGGTCATTCTCAGCCAGCTGGCGCAGTTTCTCTGCGTCGAGGCATGCCACCGTGCACTCCAGCACGGCCACCGCGCCGGCTGTGCGCTGGCGTATACCCGGCGTGACGCTCGACCAGCCAAAAACGTCGTAAGGCTCGGCAGTGTAAAAGCGCACCTTGCCATGATGGGGAACGAAAATATCCAGCGAGACACGTCCCTCCAGGACGATGTAAACATAATCCTGCTTGTCGCCTTCACGGAAAAAAGTTTCCCCCGCTTTCGCGTGGCGTAAGTGGGTAAGTTCAGCAGTTTTTTGGAAATGTTCGGTCGTCAGACTGTTGAACCAGGGTATCTTTTTAAGGGCAGATTGAAGATTATCCGCAGGGATCATACCTGTATCTCCTTTTCTTGAATAAGAACCTATCTGAAAATTATACTCTAGGAGGCGTCACCGCCGCCGTCCCCGGCGGCGGGAGCAATTTTAGGATTGATTCTAAGGTTTTTTTCGCATTGATTGTAGTATTTTTCACAATAAGTGCCAGTGCGTTCTTTCCTTTTCCGTCAGTGGATTGTCACACGTTTGGGTCTCCGGGTCTCAGAGAAAGATTTAGGGGTGTTGGGCGAGCTTCGCTCGCCCAACACCCCTATTTTCTCCATCAAACGGTGATTCTCAGAAAACCAAAGAACCGCACGTTTGAAGTAAGGGAAATATGCTAAAATCCGAACACCATGTGAAAGGTAGCAAAAGTTTAAAGAGCAGCGGAGCAATTCCATGAAGAAGATCATCCCGCCCGTCAAAGGGACACGCGATTTTTACCCGGAACAGATGGCCGTGCGTACCTGGTTATATAACACCGTACGAGGTGTTTCGGAGTCTTACGGTTACCAGGAATGGGATGCACCCTTCCTCGAAACGCTCGACCTGTACGCCGCTAAATCGGGCGAGGAATTGGTCAAGAAACAATCCTACGTTTTCACCGACCGGGGCGGGGATGAAATTACCCTGCGCCCGGAGTTGACCCCCTCGCTGGCGCGCATGATCGCCGCCCGCCAGAACGAATTGGTCTTTCCGGCTCGCTGGTAGTCGTTTGGACCATTTTGGCGTTACGAAAGGCCGGGGCGCGGCCGTTCGCGCGAGTTTTTCCAGTGGAATATTGACATGCTGGGTGTCAACTCCCCCGAAGCGGATGCCGAACTGGTCGCGATTGCCGCCGCATTCCTGAAAGCGGTTGGCCTTATTCCGGCGCAGGCCCGCATCTGCGTTAACAACCGCCGCTTTATGGACGCCGAGTTCGACGCCCTGGGAATTCCGCCGGAAACAAAAGCAGACGTCGCAGGGCTGGTGGACCGTCGCGAAAAAATGGAGGCGGAGCCATGGGAAACCAACGCCCTGGGGATCGGCCTGACCCCGCAGCAACTGGACGGGCTGAAATCCCTTCTCGCGGATGGGGAGCGATGGCGCAAATCCGAGGAATTGGCCAGGTTGTTCGCGGCGCTCGAATCGCTGGGCTTGAAAGAGTATGTCCAGTTCGACCCCAACATTGTCCGCGGCCTGCTCTATTACACCGGTACCGTTTTCGAGGCTTTTGACATTAGCGGGGGTGTCCGGCGCGCAATTTTGGGCGGCGGACGGTACGACAACCTGCT
>JAPLGV010000173.1:5283-8013 GCA_026389975.1 Chloroflexota bacterium | reverse complement strand
GTCTGCTTTTGGTTCGTCTCCAGCCGCTCGGTTAGTTGAGCGATGGTATTCGAGAGTGAGAGCCGGTCGGCGTCGGCTCTGGCATAATTTGAGATTTGCGCTTCGCAATCCGTAAGCCGGGCGGCGAGTTCTTCCGTCGCAGACTTGTTCGCCCGCCAGGTATCACCTTTTTGCTTGCCGTCGGCTTGCAGTTGTTCCAGCGTGGACTGGCGGTGCTCCGCGCTGAGCGACTGCCCGCACAGCGGACAGGTCGCGCCGTCGGCCGCTTCAAGTTTTTCAATGCGCAGCTTGAGTTCGTCCATCTCGGTTTTCAGGCTGGCGTTCTCTGCGCGCAATTCCGCCTGTCGCTCGCGCCCGTCCTGGATCTGCTTTTCCAGTCTGGCGCGTTCGTCCAGTTTCATTTCGGCTTCGGTCAGTGCCTTTTTTGCAGACTCCAACTCAGTTGCCAATTCAGCAGATATTGATAACTGTTGGCTGACAGCGGCTCCCTGCCCTTCCAACGTCTCTTTTTCCTGTTCCAGCTTAGCTTTTTGGGCATTGATCTCGTCCAGGAACGGAAGGCGGCGTTTTTCCTGTTCGTGGAATTGGGAAGCAGTTCCGTCCCACATTTCCAATTCCCGGCGTGCCTGCTGCCAGGCGGTATAAGCCGCTTCGACCTCGCCCGCACGCCCCAGCAGGTCTGCATGGGGTTGGCGCTCGGCCTCTCGTCCGGCAAGACGGGTCTGGAGTCCGGAAAGGTTCGCCTGTGAACGTTCCAGGGCCTGCGCCATTTTATGGACCAGTTCGCGCTGTTTGTCCAACCCGGCACGCATCTGCTTGACGCTTGCCAGCGCCGCCTCCTGGACCTTGCGGCTGGCGACCAGCCCGCTCAGTTGCGTTTCCAGTTCCGCCAGGCGCAACTTGCGGGGTTCTTCCTCGGCCAGTTCGGCGTCAATCTCGGTCGTGCGGCCGTCCACCGCACCGAGATTGCTCTCCACCTCCTTACGGCGCTCAGCGGCGCGCTCTTGGTAGACTTCCCAGATTTCCAGGCCAAGGATGTTGCCCAGTATTTCTTTGCGGCGGGTGGGCGGCTGCTGGGCAAACTGGTCGGCGCGGCCCTGCAGGAAGAATGAAACGTTGATGAAGGTATCGTAGTCCAGGCGCAGCACCTGCTCGATACGCGCCTGGGTCTCACGATTGGTATGCTCGGTGAGCGGACGCCAGATACCGCCATCTGAAATCTGAAATTCCAATGTGGTGGTTTTCCCCCGCGCCAGCGACCGGATGACCCGGTATTGGTTGTTCTCGTACCCAAACGTGAACGCCACTTCAGCAGCCGCCGACTGCAAGTTGATGACCGACTCGTCCCGCTTGCGCGCCTGGCCGAACAGCGCCCAGGTCATCGCATCCAGCAGCGAGGATTTACCCGCGCCGTTCTGCCCCGAAATACAGGCCAGGTCGAAGCCGCTGAAGTCCACTTCGACGGGGTCGCGGTACGAAAGGAAACCGGAAAGTTTCAGGCGCAGGGGAATCACAAGCCTATTTTAACCGCAAAGGCACAAAGAGCGCAAAGGAGAATAGAGTTTGGTTTTTCGACTTTTCGAGGGTGTACGATTTCGGCAAACGGAGTCAAACGGGGTCCGAAGTCTCCTGACTTTGGCAAACAGAGTTCGAAGGATCAATTCAGCCAAAGTTAGCATTAAAAAATCCTTTTTTGGACTTAATTAGAAATTCAATTAGGTTCA
This sequence comes from Chloroflexota bacterium, assembly GCA_026389975.1. Taxonomy (GTDB): domain Bacteria; phylum Chloroflexota; class Anaerolineae; order Anaerolineales; family Villigracilaceae; genus UBA877. The sequence continues at coordinate 6,289 of JAPLGV010000173.1, read as the reverse complement.
AATAATAAAACTTTCTAGTTTTTTCAGCGTCCAGATTTCATTTAACTTGCCCATCCTCAAGAGTGATGTTATCATACCTGCGTGATCTATAACCTCTCCAAGCGCAACCGCACGCGGGTCATCCTGGCAGCCATTGCCTTGGCGACTATTCCTTGCTATTGTCTGGGGATCATCGTCCGACAAATTGCCCCAGACCCGAACTCCGTTACTCCTACCGCCACCGCGACGGTCACTTCCTCACCGACCTCTACCAATACGCCAACTGCCACCCTGACCCTGACTCCTACCTCGACCTTTACCCTGACGACCACCCCTTCGCCTACCACCACGCTGACAGCCAGCGTTACACCTACATCCACCTGGACTCTGACCTCCACGCCCAATTTCACGCCAAGCGCAACACCAACACCGACACCTACATTAACTTTTACGCCGACACCGACATTCACCTTCACACCTACTTCCACTTTTACCGACAACCCCCCCCCCCTCACCCCCCCCCACCCCCCCCCCCCCCCCCCCCCCCCCCCCCACCCCATTACCCCCCACGGTCACGCTGTCACCTTAATACAATCTGTGCTTCCTCCTAATTTCCAATGACCGATATAACCCCCTTCCTTAAAGACCTGCTCACCGCCCCCGGTCTCTCCGGCTACGAGGACCCCGCCGCCGAAATCATCTCCGCTAAATGGAAGCCGCTCGTCCACGAGATCAGCCGCGGCAGACTCGGCTCCCTGCATGGACTGCGGCGCGGCGCCGGCACAAGCCCGCGCCCATCCGTGATGGTCGCCACGCACATGGATGCCATCGGCCTGATGGTCACCGGCATTGCGGACGGCTTCATGCGCCTCACCCAGGTCGGCGGGGTGGACCCGCGCGTCCTGCCTGGCACGCTGGTCACGGTGTACGCCACGGGCGCGGGTGGGCGTCGGCCCATTCCCGGCGTGGTCGTCCAGCCGCCCGTCCGGCTCCTGCCCCCCGAAATAGGCCTGAACCCCGTTCCGCT
>JAPLGV010000173.1:0-5252 GCA_026389975.1 Chloroflexota bacterium | reverse complement strand
GTGGCGGAGCTCATCCACGTCGGCGACGTGGTCTCGTATGCCCAGCCGCCGGTCGAGCTGAGCGGCGAGACGATTGCCGGTCACACACTGGATAACCGCGCCTCGGTTGCCGCGCTGACCGTCTGCCTGGAAGAGTTGCAGTCCCGCCCGCACATTTGGGATGTGTGGGCTGTTGCCACCACGCAGGAGGAAGTTGGCACCATCGGAGCCATCGGCTCGACCTTTGAACTGCGCCCCACAATTGCCATTGCCGTGGATGTTACCTTTGCAAAAGGTCCCGGCGCCAGCGACTGGCAGACCTCGCTGCTCGGCAAAGGCCCCACCCTGTGCATCGGACCCAATATCCACCCGGCCATGCACAAGGCGATGAAAGACCTGGCCGACAGGCTGGAAATCCCCTACGGACTTGAGTACGCCCCGCGTCACACCGGGACGGATGGCAACGCCACGCAGGTGGCAGCGGAAGGCGTCCCCACCCTCGTGCTGGGCATCCCGCTGCGCTACATGCACACACCGGTGGAAGTGGTCGCCATCAAAGATATTCAGCGCGCCGGACGGTTGATGGCCGAATTCATCGCCGGGCTGACGCCGGATTTCATGGAAAAGATTACCTGGGATGATTAGCATGCCGACTATCGGAAACGCCCAACTCAAACTGCTCGAAAAACTGTGCAACGCCTGCGCCGTCTCCGGCGACGAGGGCGAGGTACGCAAGATCGTCCTAGAAGAACTCAAAGGCCACGCCGGGGATGTCAGAGTGGACGCCCTCGGCAACGTGCTTGTGACTCGCTCCGGGTCTGGGAAGAAGCGCTTGAAAGTTATGGTCTCCGCCCACATGGACGAAGTCGGCTTCATGCTGGTGGCCGATGACGGCGAGGGCCTGTTCCGCTTCGAGACCGTCGGCGGCATAGATGTCCGCCAGTGTCCCGGCAAGGCTGTGCTGATCGGCAAAGACCACCTGCCCGGCGTGATCGGGGCACGCCCCATCCATCTGACCACCGCCGAGGAGCGCAAGCAGAATATTCCACTGGATGCCCTGCGCATTGACATCGGTCCCGGCGGCGGCAAGGTCAAGCCGGGCGACCGGGCTACTTTTGCCACCCGTCTCAAGCGCAACGGTCCGGTGCTCATCGCCAAGGCTTTCGATAACCGTCTCGGTGTCGTCACCCTGCTCGAACTGGTCAAGAACGCCCCGGCCAATATTGACCTGCTGGCGGCCTTCACCGTCCAGGAGGAAATCGGTCTGCGCGGGGCGAAGGTCGCCGCCTACACCTTCAACCCCGACCTGGCGCTTGTAGTGGACGCGACTCCCGCCAACGACCTGCCCAGCTGGGACGGCGAAGAGAATATTTCATTCAACACGAAACTTGGACTTGGCCCGGCAATTTACATCGCCGACGGAAACACCTTCTCCGACCCGCGACTTGTCCGCCATTTAAGCGAGACGGCCCAGACCGAAGGCATCCCCGTTCAATTCCGTCAGCCGGGCGGGGGCGGGACGGACGCCGGAGCCATCCACAAAGCGCGCGCTGGGGTCCCCAGCGTCTCGGTTTCGGTGCCGCACCGCTACAGTCACACCGCCGCCTCGATTGCCCGTCTCGACGACTGGAAGAACACGCTCGCGCTGCTCCACGCCGCGCTGAAGCGCCTCACTCCGGAACTCCTGGCATCCGAGCGAGGATAACCTTGTAGGTGCGACACTTCGGCAGGCTCAGTGCATGCCTCAGTCGCTGTTTTAGACGACTACAGGGTACTGCGTAAACATTTGAACCCAAATTGTCGTTTTTTTCCTGCTTTATTACTGCTTCAGTTCAGAAATTTATGCGAGCAGTAAAGTCGTCACTACCAAAGGACTAATTATGAAAAAACTCATCCAAAAACTGACCGAAACATTCTCCCCCTCCGGCTATGAAACCGCCATCTGCGAGGTTATCCGCAAGGAAATCAAGCCCCTCGCCAACGAAGTCCGCGTGGACGCGCTGGGCAACCTGATCGCCCGTAAAGGTTCCAAATCAAAAAGCGGTCTAAAAATCATGCTGGCCGGCCACATGGACGAGATCGGCCTGATGGCCACCCACATTGACGAGAATGGTTTCATCCGCTTTACCGGTCTCGGCGGTATCCGCCTGACGGCCCTGACCGGCGGCCGCGTCCGCTTCATGGACGGCACGCCCGGCGTCATCAACTCTGACCGCATCACCGACCCGGCCAAGGCCCCCACGCTGGATCAGTTTTTTATTGATGTGGGCGCGACCGGCAAGAAAGATTGCCCCGTCAAAGTCGGTGACGTGTGCGGATTCGAGCGCCCATTCCTTGATATGGGCAAGCGGATGGTCGCCAAGTCCATGGACGACCGCATCGGCTGCGCGGTTATGATCGAAGCCTTGCGCGCCCTGAAGCCTTCCCCTCACGAACTCTATTTCGTCTTTACCACGCAGGAGGAAGTGGGCCTGCGCGGAGCCACCACCTCCGCCTTCGGCGTGGACCCGGACCTCGGCCTGTCAGTGGATGTGACCGGCACCGGCGACACGCCTAAAGGTTCCAAGATGGAAGTTGCCCTGGGCAAAGGTCCGGCGGTCAAGGTCAAGGATGGGGGTATGCTGGCTGACCCGCGCATCGTCAACTGGATGATCCACACCGCAGAGAAGGCGAAAATCCCCTATCAGCGCGAAGTGCTCGAAGGCGGCACCACCGACGCACGCGCCATCCAGGTGGCACGCGCCGGGGTCCCGGCCGGCTGCCTCTCAGTCCCGACCCGCTACGTGCACAGCCCGTCCGAAATGGTGGACACCGGCGACGTGCAAAATTCCGTTAAACTACTGGTCGCCCTGTTGAGCGCTCCAGTGGAGTTGTGATCTGTCTTCAAATAAACAATATCGGCGCACCCGAACAGGTGCGCCGATTGCTTTCCTGGGACTGTTATCCGGGTTACGGATTAACTTCCTCTTCTTCCTTCTTTTGCTTCTTCGGCATTCCCCACAGGAAGATGGCTACGCCAACCCCGATGCCGAAGGCACCCAGTGCAGCCGGGGCCAGGAAGCGCATGGCTGCAATCGCCAGCCCGAAAAAGCCGAGGAAAACAGCGATCTGCAACTGCCAGGCCTGTGCTTTGCGCAGCAAGTCGAGGCTCAGCCAACCGATGCCCAGCCCCAGAACCGCCATGCCAATCAGGCGGAGAATCGCGGCGAGCAAGTTAATGATTTCGTAAACGATACTAGGCATAGTTCCTCCTTATTGAGAACTGAGAACGGTTACGCCCAGGCCCAGATGAGCCATAGGCCAATCATTACCAATCCAATTATAACCCGGAATACAGCCGCCCAGCCACAGCCAACCAGCATCCCTCTCATGGAAGCCAGGGCTTTCTTGGCATCTTTCAGGCGGATCCATTCGATCAGGAACAACACGAGCAACGCAGCCAGAATTCCGCCAATAATTGGGATTGGGATGACAAAACTTCCTATGATGGCCGATGCCAGTGCGATCAAAACAACCCACCAGGGAGCGCCTTCTTTATGCGCTTGTGCGCCCATCAGCACGTTATCCAGGATGGACCCGGCCAGCATCAACACCGTGATGAGCGCGAACATGACCCAGCCCAGCACCCCAAACCCGGCCGCAATCCCGTATCCCAAAGCCGATACCCAGATAATCACCAACCCTGGCAGGATGGGAATGACCAGCAAGCCCACCACCATCATCACAATGGCAATGCCCCTGGCGGCCTGTTCAATCTCGATGGTGTAGGGACCAATTTGCATCATTCACTCCAAGATGTTCTCAGGGCGGATAATTTCCACTCCGCCCATCCACGGGAGCAGGGCTTCCGGCACTTTCACAGACCCGTCAGCCTGCTGGTAATTTTCGAGCACCGCGATCAGCGTGCGCGGCATCCCCAGACCCGAACCGTTCAGTGTGTGGACAAAATGCGTCTTGCCACCTTCCGCTGGACGATATTTGATATTCGCCCGCCGCGCCTGGAAGTCGGTGTCGTTCGAGACCGAGGACACTTCCAGCCACTCCTGCAAGCCCGGCGCCCAGACTTCGATGTCGTAGGTCATGGTCGCGCCGAAGCCGATGTCGCCGGTGCAAAGCTGCTTGACGCGGTAGGTCAGGCCCAGCCCGGCGCAAGTCGCCTCGGCATGTTCACACATTTTCTCCAGCATGGCGTCCGATTCTTCCGGCTTGCTGAAGATGTACATTTCAACCTTGTCAAACTGGTGACCGCGCTTGATGCCGCGCACGTCACGCCCGGCGCTCATTTTCTCGCGCCGGAAGCAGGGGGTGTAGGCTGTATAAGCAATGGGCAGTTGTTTCTCATCCAGGATTTCATCCATGTGCAGGCCGGTCAGTGGAACCTCGGCGGTGGGGACCATCCACAGGTCCTGCTCGGCGTCATGGTACAGGTTCTCGGCAAACTTGGGTAGTTGACCGGCCGCGTAGAGCGTGGCCGCCTTGACCATGAACGGGGTGTATTGCTCGGTGTAGCCCTGCCGGCTGTGCAGGTCGAGCATGTAGGCAATCAGCGCCCGTTGGAGGCGCGCCCCGAGTCCGGTCAGCACATAGAAGCGCGAGCCGGAAATCTTGACGCCGCGCTCGAAGTCCAGGATGCCGAGCGCCGGCCCGAGCTCCCAGTGAATTTTCGGTATAAAATCGAACTCCGGGAGTTGTCCCACCGTGCGGAGCACGACATTTTCGTCCTCGTCCTTGCCGTAGGGCGTGCGGGCGTCCGGGAGATTGGGAATGATGGCTGCCACAGACTTGAGTTCTTCTTCGACCTCAGCCACTTCCCTGTCAATGGCAGCGATTTTATCGCCAACCGCCCGCATGGCCTCGATTTTGGCCTGACGCGCGGAGCCATCTTTCGTTTGACTGATTTCTTTCGAGACGGCATTACGCTCGGCTTTCAGGGCCTCCACCTCGGTCAGTATGGCGCGTCGACGGGCATCCAACTCCAGGATGCGGTCCACCGGCGCGGGATCCATTTGCCGGTCCGATAATGCCTTGCGGACCAGGTCGGGTTGTTCGCGGATAAGATTGATGTCCAACATAAAGCACCTCCTACAGGGTACTGCGCAAAGATGTGAACCCAAATTGCCGCGGAGTTAAAAAGGAATACGACGAGGTTCGAATATTTATGCAAGAAGCAGTAAGTTGCCAGCCTTGCGAAGACCTGCCCTGAACGAAGTGAAGGGTCTGAAACTTCGCAAGGTTCAGGCTTCAGAAAAAGAATACGCCCCTCGATTTGCAGG
>JAPLGV010000394.1 GCA_026389975.1 Chloroflexota bacterium | reverse complement strand
CAGGAAACAACCTGTATTGTATGGCAACAACCTGTGAGAGTACCAAGGAACCATCCATACAGATGGTGTGTGGATGTTTTTTCCTTGACAATCGGCGCAATCCGCGTATAATACGCAAAATAACATCTATATACCATCCACATGGATGGCAAGGAGCGTAAAAAATGCCAGACAGCGAAAAAATCACCATCAATATGCCTGCCGTGGATCTCGGCAAAATTGACCTGCTCGTGCAGGAAGGTCTATACTCCAACCGGACGGACTTGATTCGCACGGCCATCCGCAACCTGCTGGATAAGCATAACCTGGAAATCCAGCAGTCAGTGACGCGCAATTCGTACGTGATTGGTGCACTCGCGTATAATAGCCTTGATTTTGAAAAGCGCAGGTCAAAGGGAGAGAAGATCAAGATGACCGTGGTCGGCGTCTTGCAGCTCGCCAGCGACATCTCCCCCGAGTTGGCGCGCCAGGTGGTTGAATCCATTCAGGTGCGCGGCATCTTTCATGCCAGCGACGCAGTCAAGGCCGCGCTGGCCGACCGGATGAAATAACCCCTGCGCAATACCCGATTTTGGCAGCAATTCTCAATCCCGGAAGGACACCGGGGCGGTATGGATAATGTCACTGCGAGGAACGAAGCAGTCTCCTCGTTGAAACAGGGGATTGCTTCGGGACCTCGTAAGAGCATCGGGGCAGGCGAACGCCCTCGCAATGACACACCGCACTGGCGTACGGCGCAAGTGTAATGAGAATTGCTGCGATTTTGGTGATGATGTTGCTAGAAAAGCTTTATGATGCAACCTGGAAAGATCATTTCATAAATCAACTATGACTCTACTGCAAAAACCATCTAAACACAAAGGTCACGAACCCCCAAATACCGGGGACAGGTGGGCACGAAGGAAAAGCCTTCATCACTTATCCTTTGTATACGTCGTGTCCTTCGTGTTAAAGACCTTTTTGCAGTGGCCTCAACTATAAAATGGAAACCACCTTGGAAAATTCTGCTGCTTCTCCCACCCCGATCTCCCCAACCCCTGAACGCTGGGCAGCCAAATTCTTCATCATCTGGAGCGGACAGGTTTTCTCGCTGGTCGGTTCCGCCCTGGTTCAATTCGCCCTGGTCTGGTGGATGACCAGAACAACCGGTTCAGCCACCGTGCTGGCCACCGCCACGCTGGTAGCCCTCCTGCCGCAAATCCTGCTCGGCCCCTTCGTCGGCGCGCTGGTGGACCGCTGGAACCGGCGTCTCATCATGATCATCGCCGACACGGCCATCGCCGCCGCGACGGGTGTGCTCATCCTCCTTTTCGCAGCCGGCATTGTCCAGGTCTGGCACGTGTACGCCATCCTGCTCGTACGTTCGCTGGGTGGAGCGTTCCATGGTCCAGCCATGACGGCTTCCACCTCGCTGATGGTGCCCAAACAACACCTGGCGCGCCTGGCCGGGATGAACCAGACCTTGCAAGGCCTGCTCAGTATCTTCGCCCCTCCGCTGGGCGCTCTGCTGATCGGCCTCCTGCCCATGCACGGCGTGCTGGCAATTGACATAGGCACGGCTGCGCTGGCGGTTTTGCCCCTGCTGGTTCTTTCCATCCCCAACCCGCCGCGCCAGACGGCAGTGGCTAACGGTACGGCCAAAAAGACCACCTACTGGCACGACCTGCGCGAGGGCTTCACCTACGTGGTGAAATGGCCCGGATTGCTCGGGCTGATCCTGCTGGCCATGATGCTCAATTTTCTGCTCATTCCCAGCAGTTCGCTGACTCCATTGGTGATCACCAAGGTGTTCGGGAAAGGCGTGGCCGAACTGGGCTGGACGGAGACCGTCTTCGGCGTGGGCGTCATCGCTGGCGGACTGGTGCTGAGCGCCTGGGGCGGGTTCAAGCGCAAAATCGTCACTTCGCTGACGGGCATTCTGGGCATCGGCGCAGGGGTGATCCTGATTGGCGTTGCACCGGCCAACCTGTTCTTCTTGATCCTGGTGGCCAATTTCGTGATTGGCGTGACCCAAGTGTTTGCCAACGGCCCAGTGCTGGCAATTTTCCAGACGACGATCGAACCGGATATGCAGGGCCGTGTCTTCTCCCTCATCAGCGCCGGGACGACCGCCATGATGCCGCTCAGCCTGCTGGTGGCGGGTCCCATCTCCGACTGGCTGGGAGTGCGCATCTGGTATCTCATCGGCGGCGGACTGTGCATCCTGGTCACGCTGGCCGCCTTTTCCATCCCGGCCATTATGAACATCGAGCAGAACCGTCAGCAAGCGCCGCCCCCGCCGGACCCTTCCCCTACCGTGTAAAAACGAGGCTTTGGGAATTCCATTTACCCCATCAGCACGGCAATTCCCAGAGAACAGTAAAAAATCGGGCCGACCTGAGAAGGCCGGCCTGATTCGTTATTGCAAGGTAAATAAAAACCGGGCCCCTTTCGAGGCCCGGCCTGTGTGGCAATGCTACGATTACTCAATGGGTACAACGTTGGATGCTTGCAGTCCTTTGGGTCCCTCTTCGATGGAGAACTCAACCTTTTGGTTCTCTTCCAGGCGCTTATAGCCTTCCATTTGGAGGGCTGAGAAGTGCACGAATACATCCTCGCCATCCTCGCGGCCGATGAAACCGAAGCCCTTGGTGGCATTGAACCACTTGACGGTACCAACATGACGTTCTTCTGACATTTTCTTTCTCCTGCATAAAATTTTATTGTGCCCAGACCGACCCAATTCCGGCGAGCCTGGCACACGACGGGCGCAAGCGTATCACGGCTGCTATGCAATGTCAAGGGAATAAGAACAGGGAATAAGAAGCAGGTCAGCAATTCTCAATCCTGGAAGGACACCGGGACGGGAATGACACATCTCGCTAGGTCGAGCTGCCATCTGATATAATTATTGAGTCTACTGCAAAAAGGAATCTCTACCGCGAAGAGGCGAAGGTCGCGAAGAAAAAATTAATATCGCGAAGGTTTTCT
>JAPLGV010000031.1 GCA_026389975.1 Chloroflexota bacterium | reverse complement strand
ACTGTGGGAGACTGCGCTTGCCATCCGGGCCGACGCCGAGGCAGCGGAGGTTTTCCGTGGGTCAGGCGCCCCGGAGCTTGCCCTCCGCTCTTCATGGCGGCGGGCGGGCTTGTCACCGAAGTGGGCGGGATGATGACCCACGGCTCGGTCGTGGCACGCGAGTACAGCATCCCGGCGGGGCTGTGGTTGTACAGGCACCTTTATGGGATCCCAAAGGTGAGCGAATCAGGGCATAAAGAATCCAGACGGCAGTATAATAACTCTACTACGAAGGAAGGGGTTATTACATCGAGGCGTGACAGCTGGTCGCAAAAAATAACGGACTCTAGAATCCAGAATTCTCAGGAGGCGAAACATATGTCAATTGTAAACGCGAAAGAAATCATGGTGGAAGCTGCCAAAGGGAAATACGCCGTTGGCGCCTTCAATATCACCGACCTGGTCCAGATGGAAGGAGTGGTGGACGCTGCAATTTCAAAGAAGTCACCGGTAATCATCCAGACCTCGGTTAAGCCGTCCAAGTTCTTGGGCGTGGATGTGCTGGTGGCAATTTACAGGACCATTGCTGCGTCGGCTCCGATCCCGATCTGCCTGCACCTGGATCACTGCACCGAGATCGAGCACTGCAAGAAATGCGCCGATGCGGGCTATACCAATATCATGATCGACGCCTCCAAACAGTCCTACGAGGAGAACATCCGCCAGACGAAGGAAGTCGTCGATTACTGCCACAAAGTCGGTAACATCTCGGTGGAAGGCGAACTGGGCACCGTCAGCGGCGTGGAAGATCAGATCAAGGTTGCCGAAGACGAGACGCAGCTGGCCAATCCGAAGCAGGCTGTCGAATTCGTCGAGCGCACCGGCTTGGATATCTTCGCCCCCGCCATCGGCACCGCCCATGGGGTCTACAAAACCAAGAATCCCAAGGTGGACTTCGAGCGCCTTGGCAAGATCAACCAGTTGATAAACGGCAACAAGATCAAGACCCCCTTGGTGGTACACGGTGGAACGGGATTACCGGAAGACTATATAAAGAAGCTGATCGAGATGGGCGGTGCGAAATTCAACGTCTCCACCGAGTTGAAGCGCACCATGATTGACGCAGAATACGAGTACATCGCCGCGCACCGGGAGGAATACGATCCCGGGAAGGTCGAGGCAGCGCCGGGAAGGCATAAGCCCGAATAAAGAGCGGAGGGGAAGAGTGAGGAGCAAGAATCTGCTCCTCACTCTTCCCTTGTTCCAGCATCCATCAAAAAGGAGTAAAAAATGAAGAAGATAGAGGAATATTTCGTACCCTGGGTGAAAGGCATTCCGATGTACATCTCTGGGCACATCGAACTTGCCTGGAAAAAACCGGAACTCCACCGCATGATGTCCAACGAAAATCCGAATCCGCCTTCCGAGAAAGTGTTGGAGGCGATCATTAAATATGCCAAGATGTCCAACCGCTACCCGGACCAAGGCCTGGTGGTGCGCGGCAAGCTTGCCCAGATCAACGGGCTAGGGGGCGCAGAGAATGTGATGCTGGGGAACGGCTCCAGCGAGGTGTACGACAACATCTTCCGCTGCTTCCTGGCGCCCGGAGAGGAAGTCATCCAGCAGACACCCTGCTTCGGCATCTACAAGCTGCGCGGGACCATCCTGGGCGGCAAGCTGGTCTCCGTACCCATGATCTATAAGGATAAGTATCTCCACTACGACGCGGCCGGGATCCTCAAAGCGATCACGGACAAGACCAAGATCATCGTCATCGCCAACCCGAACAACCCGACAGGTAACTTTATGGATGCCAAGGACTTCGTGCGCATCGCCGAGACCGGCATCCCCTTCATTGTGGATGAGGCTTACGTCGAATTTGCCGGCCTGGGGATGTCCCAGGTAGGCCTGACCAAGAAATACAAGAATGTGGTCATCACGCGCACGCTCTCCAAGGCTTATGGACTGGCCGGCTTGCGTTTTGGTTATGCCCTGGGTGACAAGGATGTGATCGGACAAATCTCGGCCGCCCTTCTCCCCTGGAACGTGGGCACGATCCCGATGTGGGGGGCGCTGGCGGCGCTGGAAGATACCGAAGCCCTGGCGTACCGTGTGAAATACAACAACAGCGAGGTGGATTTCATCACCGAGGCGCTCAGCGAAGTACACGGCCTGGTGGTTTTCCCCTCGAAGGCCAACTATATCTTCTTCGACTGCGGCGCGACCGGCAAGACGGGTAAAGAAATGGTCGCTTATGCCGAGCAGAAAGGCTTGATCCTGCGCCCGGAGGCCGAAAAATACGGCAGTGATGGCTGGTTCCGCATTACCATC
>JAPLGV010000236.1 GCA_026389975.1 Chloroflexota bacterium | reverse complement strand
TTGTAGTTATGGGTTCAGCCGGCCATCCACCAGGGAAAAGCGACTACACCTGCCCTGGCGGGCGGTGCCAGGGAAGTCGCTACTACAAGCCTTATCCATAATTTACGTTAAGGTAATCAACTTCATCATAAAAAGGAACATCATGAATCCTCAAATCCTTGCACTCCTGACTGCCATGGCCTGGGGCATCGGCGGCTATTTCGAAAAGAAAGGCCTGCACCTGGGCGGACTTTCTCCGCAAATGGGCGTCACCGTCCGCACGGCGGTGGCGCTGGTTATTCTGGGCGCAGTCTCCTTCCCGCAGTGGAAAACCCTCCCGCAGGCCGGAACGAAGGCCATCCTGATGATGGTCATCGGGGGCGGGATTGTCGCCGGTTCGATTGGCATGTTGTGCTACTATGCCGCCATCAAAGGCGCTCCACTGACCAAAGTTATGCCAATTGCCTTCACATCCCCGCTCTTCGGTGTGCTGATGGGGATCATTTTCGGCGCCGAGCCGCTGACCTGGAAGGCCGCCATTGGCAGCCTGTTGACCATCGCCGGGATTGTGGTGCTGACAGTCTGATGCACACAGGCTTCGTCAAACCCCGCTACGACTCGGGCGGATTCGCCTCCCTCCCGCAGCGCGTCACGGACCTGTTGACCGGTCCGCAAAAATACGAGGCGGTCGTCCTGTTCCTGATAGACGGTTTCGGCTGGCGATTCTTCGAGAAATTCCAGGAGGCTCCCTTCCTGAAAACCGTTGCCCGTGACGGGCAAGTAGAGAAACTGACTGCCCAATTCCCGTCCACCACTGCCGCGCAGATTACCACGCTCCACACCGGGATGCCGGTCGGCGAGCATGGCATTTTCGAGTGGATTTACTATGAGCCTACGCTCGACGCGATTATCGCTCCGCTGCTCTTTTCCTTTGCCGGGACATTCCAGCGCGATACGCTCAAACAGGTGGGGGCAAAACCGCGCCAGCTCTTCCCGACAACCACGCTCTATCAGTCGCTCAAGAAGCAAGGTGTGACCAGCACCATCTTCCAGCACCGCGAGTACACCCCGTCCTCTTTCGGGGATGTAATCTTCTCCGGGGCGAAATCCATCGGCTACAAGACCCTGCCCGAGGCGCTTATCAACCTGGCAGAAGCGCTGGCGAAACCCACCCCGCCCCGTGTCCCGTGCGAAAGCCGGGACTACCACGCTAGAACCGGGACTACCTCGTCCCGTGCTGATACCGGGACTACCTCGCCCCGTGCTGATACCGGGACTACCACGCCGGCCTATTTTGTTTTGTACAACGAAAAGATAGACGCCATCAGCCACGAGTACGGCCCCGATTCTCCCCAAACCACCGCCGAAATCCAGGTCTTTCTGATGACAATGGAGAATATCTTCCAGAAAGCTCTGGCCGGCAACCGCAAGAAAATTCTGTTCCTGCTGACCGCCGACCACGGCCAGTCTGAGACCGACCCACAGACCACCATCTATCTCAACCGCGACCCGCGTTTTACAGGCATCGAAAAATTCCTGAAGACAAACCGTCAGGGCGAACTGCTCGTCCCGGGCGGGTCGGCACGCGACTTTTTCCTGTACATCCAGGCCGGGTTGGTGGACGAGGCCCAGGCGTTTCTCACTGCGCGGCTGGAAGGCCGGGCTGAGGTCCGGAAAGTGGCGGATTTAATGTCCGAGGGCTATTTCGGCCCGCGGCTGTCCCCCAGGTTTTGTGCCCGCGCCGGTGACCTGGTGCTTCTGCCCTACCGCTATGAGTCGGTCTGGTGGTACGAAAAAAACAAGCATGAGCAGAGATACTATGGCCACCACGGCGGACTGACCCCACAGGAAATGGAAATCCCACTGTTGACTTGGGAAATGTGATGTAAAATTGACCTGTCACACTGTCCCCGCCGCGCTGTGGCGGGACCTATACCCTCAAGAGGAGATTCCCCATGTATCAAACCATTATCATCGTAGGTAACGTAGGCCGCGATCCGGAAATGCGTTACACCCCCTCCGGCCAGGCCGTCACATCGTTCTCGGTGGCCACCAACCGCCAGTACACCAACAATAACGGCGAAACGGTCAAGGAGACGATCTGGTTCCGCATCTCGGCCTGGGGCAAAACAGGCGAGACCTGCAATCAATATCTTAAAAAAGGTTCGAAAGTGCTCGTCGAAGGCCGCCTGACCGCCGACCCCGTCACCGGTGGCCCGCGCATCTGGCAGGCCCAGGATGGAACCTCGCGTGCCTCCTTTGAAGTCTCTGCCCAGACCGTGCGTTTCCTGAGTTCACGTAGCGAGACGGAGAGCAGCGGCGCGG
>JAPLGV010000289.1 GCA_026389975.1 Chloroflexota bacterium | reverse complement strand
GCATCCAGCTGCACTGCGCCATGTCGCAGATATGAGTCTGCGACCAGCCGCCATTTGCGGAGTATTCCGGTCAGGGGGCCTTATCCCCCATCGCCTGTCCCCTGTAATGGGAAACCAGCCCCCGGAATCAAAAGACGCCTTTTCAGGTGCCTTCAAGTTGCGGGGGATAGCAATAAAAAAAGGACGGCAGGGTGTACCTGCCGTCCCAACTTGCTTCTTCTCTTACTTCTTGCTTTTTTCTTCTTCTTTTTCTTTCTTCCCCTTGCCCTCTTTCGTCTTGAACTCCAGGCCGCTGCCGTCAGCGCTGGTATCCACCATCACGGACACGCCGCTGGGGATCTTCCCGCCCAGCAATTCCACCGAAAGCGGACTCTCGACGTATTTCTGCAGGGCGCGCTGCAATGGACGAGCGCCGAAGGCCGGGTCATAACCGGTCTTGGCCAGCCATTTACGGGCCGCAGCACTCAGTTCAACTTTGACACCAAACTCGTTGAGGCGGTCCTGGATTTCCTTCATTTGCAGGGAAACAATCTTCTCCATCTGCTCCACCGTCAGCGGCGAGAACATGATGATCTCGTCAACACGGTTAAGGAACTCGGGCCGGAAGGTACCTTTGAGCGCCTTCTCAATTTTGTCGTGAGTCTCGCGGTCTTCGTCGGTCACGGTCGGCTGGAGGAAGCCCAGGGTGCCGCCCTTGCGCACGTACTCGGTGCCCAGGTTCGAGGTCATGATGAGCACCGTGTTGCGGAAGTCCACCACGTTGCCCTGACCGTCGGTCATGCGCCCGTCGTCCAGGATTTGCAGGAGCGCGTTCCAGACTTCGGGGTGAGCCTTCTCGATTTCGTCGAACAACAGCACCCGGTACGGGCGGCGGCGGACGGCTTCGGTCAACTGGCCACCTTCCTCGTAGCCGACGTATCCGGGCGGCGCGCCGAACAGGCGGGATACCGTGTGCTGTTCGCGGTACTCGGACATGTCAATCCGCACCAGGGCTTCTTCATCGTCGAACATGAACCAGGCCAGGGCTTTCGCCAACTCGGTCTTGCCCACGCCCGAGGGACCGATAAAGATAAACGAGCCGATGGGCCGGGATGGATCTTTCAGGCCAGACCGGGCACGCCGGATGGCGTCCGAAATGGCGTGGATGGCCTCGTCCTGGCCGATGATGCGCTCGTGCAGGCGCTCTTCCATCTGCAGGAGTTTTGCCGACTCGGTCTCCATCATCTGGTTGACCGGGATGCCGGTCCACTGATGGACAACTTCAGCAATGTCGTTCACGTCCACCACTTCATCGAGTTGGTGTTCGGATTCCCACTTGTCGCGCTTTTCTTTGAATTCACCTTCCAGCCGCAAGCGGTTGACCTTGATCTCGGCGGCGCGCTGGTAATCGCGGGCGTTGGAGGCGGCGCTTTCTTCGGCCTGCAAATGGTCAATTTCGGTTTTGGCGGCTTTCAATTCGTCCGGCAGGGAGTAAAGCGCCACGCGCAATTTAGCGGCGGACTCGTCCATCAGGTCAATGGCCTTATCCGGCAAATGGCGGTCGGTGACGTAGCGGTCAGCCAGGCGCGCGGCAGCCACCAGTGCCTCGTCCGAAAAGCGGACTTTGTGATGCGCTTCGTAACGGTCGCGCAGGCCTTGCAGCATTTTGATGGTATCGTCCACGCTCGGCTCGTCCACAAAGACCGGGGCGAAGCGGCGCTCGAGGGCGGCATCTTTCTCGATGTATTTGTGGTACTCGTCCAGCGTGGTGGCGCCGATGCATCGCAACTCGCCGCGTGCCAGGGCCGGCTTGAGCATATTGGAGGCGTCCATCGCGCCCTGCGCCGCCCCCGCGCCGACCACGGTATGCAACTCATCAATCATCAAAATGACTTCCCCGGAGGAGCGCTGGACCTCTTCGATGGCCGACTTCAAGCGTTCCTCGAACTCGCCCCGGAAGCGCGAACCGGCGATCATCGCACCCAAATCGAGCGAGACCACCCGCTTACCGGAAAGGATTTCGGGCACATCGTTGGTGGCGATTTTCTGCGCCAGCCCTTCGACGATGGCCGTTTTGCCGACGCCCGCTTCGCCGATCAGGACCGGGTTGTTCTTGGTACGGCGGGAAAGGATTGTGATGACACGCATGATCTCGTTGTCGCGCCCGATGACCGGGTCCAGCTTGCCTTCACGCGCCAGTTGGGTCAGGTCGCGCGAATATTTCTCCAGCGTGCGGTAACGCGTCTCGGCCTGCGGGTCGGTGACACGCTGCCCGCCGCGCAGTTGCATAATCGCATCCTGCACCCGTTCACGGGTCAAACCGGCACTTTCGAGAACACGGGCGGCGGAGGTATTCCGTTCGCTCATGATGGCAAGGAAGATGTGCTCGGTTGAGATATATTCATCCTTCAAGCGGTTGGCTTCCTCGTTCGCAAGGTCAATAATTCGCTTGACGCGCGGGGTGATGAAAATCTGTCCCGCCCCACCGCCAAAGATATTGGCTTTGGGCGTCATGCGCAGAGTCTGGTCAAGCCGTTCGGTCAGCGCCTGGGCGTTGATACTCAATTTTTCAAGAATCTGGGGAATCACCCCGCCAGGTTGCTCAATGAGCGCCAGCAGAATGTGTTCGGTGTCAATCTGGTTGTGACCGTAACGCTGGATGATCTCGGCCGCGCGTTGGGCGGCTTCCTGTGCTCGTTCGGTAAATCGGTCAAATCGCATCATAGGTTTCTGTCCTTTTACTGCTTCTTGTATAAATGACTCTACTGCAAAAACCATCTAAACACAAAGGTCACGAAGGGGGACGAAGGAAAAGCCTTTATCACTTATCCTTTGTTTACTTCGTGTCCTTCGTGTTATGCTTCTTGTATAAATGTGTTAACCTTGAACGATCAAAATACAGGTAATTACAGCAATTTGGGCTCACATCATTGTGCAGTACCCTGTATTCAATCCGTGCAATGAAAGGATTATAACAAAAAGAAAATCAGTAAATCAGCTACAGGCCATAAGAATTCTATATGAGTCACGTAAATCATCTGCAACGTTTTACATATCGGTAAACATCGATAACGTCCATCCACTATAATATTGTATAGTATCTGATCTGAAAATAAACTAGGCAGCGACTGGGGTCTGCATTTGTTGGAGTGAAACCTGATAACCAAGGTGCTCCAACCGTTTCACGAGCCGTTGAGTCGTCGCTTCAGGGCGACGCCTGTCAAAGTAATCACCGCCGAGTTCACGATAAGGCTCCTTACGTTGGATGATATGGTAGGCGATAATCAG
>JAPLGV010000218.1 GCA_026389975.1 Chloroflexota bacterium | reverse complement strand
ATTATATGACCAAGCCCTTTGATTTACTGGAATTCAAGGCCCGTATCAGGGCCTTACTTCGACGTGGACAATCACCCCCCCCCCCCGGGGGGGGCTCTGGCCGTCTTCTACGCTCATAGCAAGTGAAATCACCCTGGATCAACACACTCATATGGTTCATGTAAGGGGAAAAGAATCGGTGTTGACGCCTACTGAATTTGATTTACTGTATTTCCTGATGACTCAACCGCAAGAAGTTTTCACCAGCCGGCAGCTTCTTCAAGCGGTATGGAATTATCCAGATGAGATTGCAAATCCTGGGCTGGTGCGCTGGCATATCAAGAACCTGCGAAACAAGATAGAGATCGACCCAGAGCGGCCCAATACCATAGTGACCGTTGCACATCAAGGTTACATGTTCAAACAACGGTAGTCCCGGTTCCCGCGTGGTAGTCGGGAGACGGGGCACGGGCATAGCGCAGTCATTTCAACTTCCTGAAACCCTAACGGAACCCAAACGCCAGAATCTTCTAAAGCGCTGTATTATAGTTTCATGGGCTCAATAATGAGTTCCTGTTACCTTTCAGAAAGAGGTGAATAAAATGGCAGTCGAGAAAACAATTGCATCAACGCGTTTGGCGGAAGTAATCGATCGAATTCTGGATAAAGGCATTGTCATCGATGCTTGGGTGCGTGTATCGTTGGTTGGCATCGAACTCCTCGCTATCGAGGCCCGCGTGGTTGTTGCCGGTGTTGATACCTACCTGAAATACGCCGAAGCTGTCGGCCTGACGGCTGCTGCCGCAATGCCGGCTTAAACCTGCTGACTACTCCTTTGCAAGTCTGGCAGTTGAGATACTAGATGCAATGGAGATGAATTAATCGTCTCTTTTGCATCTAGGTTCGTTCTCAAAGAAAGTTCAACTGATGGACAA
This sequence comes from Chloroflexota bacterium, assembly GCA_026389975.1. Lineage (GTDB taxonomy): Bacteria > Chloroflexota > Anaerolineae > Anaerolineales > Villigracilaceae > UBA877. The sequence continues at coordinate 1,582 of JAPLGV010000218.1, read as the reverse complement.
CGAACCAATTCCATCTGGAATTTGTTTTGAAGGTTCTGTCAGTAGTAATCTCCGTATGAATAGGAGGTAATGAGATGGCATCGTTCTCTGATGATATGCGCCCATTAGCACAAAATCTAATTCAGGATCACGAGATCCGAGTGGAAGCAGTAGATGACCTGCGCTTCAATGTGAAGCTGGAGCTGAATAATTATCGGACTGCTCAGCAGGCAATGTCCGCCGAACAGGAAAAAGCTTTGGACAAATATATGGATGACTTACACAGCCAGGTGAACAAGTTACGCCAGGCAGCTGCAACCTTCCTCGGAGACCTGGATAAATCCAACCAGTCCATGGCGGACCAATTGAGCCTGCAATTAACCGGGCAACGCTCTCGACTGGCCACGGACACGGCCGTCTTCATCGACACCATCAGCTCAGCCCATCAAGAGATGGCGACTGCACAGAAACAGAGCTTGGTCAAAGGCCGTAACCAGCTCAGGGCCGAGGTAATTGCGACGCTGGAAAAGAACCATACAGAGCAGAGCGCCGTTCGCACAGACCAGGCAGAAGCGGCAAAAATTTGGGCAAGTATTAGCCAGCCCAAACTTAGCCAGCCCAAACAAAAAAACCGCACGAAGAAAGGTTCTACCAAATCTTCTCAGGCTGCTAAAAGCGCCTGATAATGACCTCCCCGGGATCTGATCTGGTAGACATATTCGAACGTTTATGCATTTGAACGTTCGAATATGTTGGACAGTGTTTCTGCTAGATGATTGGCTAGATGATACAGCATAAAGGAATCGCAATGCACCTGGGTACACGTAGGATAAGATCTGCCGGTCGCACCAGTGGAAGTGTAGAAATAACACTCCCCACTATGTTGCAGGTACTGGAAGGAACGCAGTGCCAATTGATGGTAAGAGACGGGCCTCGCCCAGAGATCGTCCTCCAACCGGACTTGACCGCAGCCCAGGATTTTTTCCAAACTCTCTGGCATAAGATCCAGGTAGGGCTGGGAGAGATCGGTGAACTCCCGGATTTCTCTTTAGCCGATTTTACGCCCACTTTTTTCCCGCTCCAACACTGGCAAGAAAGGCCGCCTCTTTCTTACGCGGATGCGATGATCATCATTCAACAGCAAGACCAACGGGTTTCCTCGTCCTCTTCTCATTTTCATAATGGAAAAAACCATTCGGCTGGTGATAAGGATGCCCTGACGCGTGTATTAGCCTCATTCGTGGTTAATGCCGGTTACCACCTGGGCTTACAAGGAAGATTCGCCCTGGCTTTCGGAGACTCGGTCGCCTATCTGGTTACCGGAGATCCTACCAGTCTCGGCGCCGATTTCGAGCGTGGCATGGCCCACCGTCTTTTCTGGGGTGAAGACTGCTTACCCCAACCCTTTTCTCACCCTTTCGACGATCGCGATTGGCAGCAAGCTCGTCCCGGGTTCCGGAGGGTATTTGACCAGTTTCTCAGCTGGCAGGAGACACCCACCACCTGCACCGTCGCCCGCGACCAATGGTATCGGGCATTAACTGCTGAATTACAGGGTACTGCGTAAAAGGTGCTGTGCAAATATTTGAACCCAAATTGATAT
>JAPLGV010000272.1 GCA_026389975.1 Chloroflexota bacterium | reverse complement strand
CCCTCGCCGGGAAATTTCGGTGAACACCAATCATCATACCTTTCGACTTGACTTGATTAAGAACACACTGGAGATCACCGGAGTGGCCGAAACAATTAGTCTGGCTCGTGACGACACCTATCGCACTGAACATCAAGCGATGTTGGCTGGGAATGCCCAGGGACTTTGCACCTTGGCAGAAGCTCTGGAAACCCTGACAACCATTGAGGCTGCTGAGCAGGCAGCCAAGCTGAATACCTGGATAGTGCGATGACGTGCATCTGCACAGTCTGTGTACGTGGCGGTTCCAAGGGCGTCAAGAACAAGAATATTCGCGAACTTGTTGGCAAGCCCCTGTTGGCCTATACCCTAGGGCAGGCAAAGGCCTGTGAGTTGTTCGACCTAATTGCGGTGAGCAGTGATTCGCGGGAGATTCTGGAGGTAGGCCGCAGGTGGGGTGCGGATCTATTGGTGGTTCGCCCACCGGAACTGGCTACTGACACAGCCGCCAAGCTGCCGGTGATTCGCCATTGCGTCCAAGAGGCTGAGCTGGTAACCGGGAAACAGTTTGATATTGTGGTTGACCTGGATGCCACTTCCCCCCTGCGCTTGCCGGAGGATATTCGTGGGGCTGTCAACTTGATGGAAATCGAGAAAGCTTCTAATGTGATCACTGTGGCACCAGCTCGACGTTCGCCCTATTTCAATCTGGTGGAGTTAGATGATGACGGCGTCGTCAGGCTCTCGAAGCCTCCGGTAGAGCCCATTGTCCGTCGCCAGGACTCGCCACAATGCTTTGATATGAATGCATCGATTTATGTCTGGAAGCGTTCCGCTTTGTTCGATTCTCCTACATTATTCAACCCAGATACTCGGCTTTTTATAATGCCGCCAGAGCGTTCTGTCGATATCGATACGGAGTTTGATTTTGAAGTAGTCGAGCTTTTGATGAGAAAACGGATTGCTGAATGAGCGAAATTTCTTATCGCGGTTTGTTTGACTTAACCGGGAAAACCGGAATTGTAACGGGGGGGGCTGGCATTCTCGGCCAGCATTTCTGCGCCGGACTTGCTGAGTCGGGTGCAAGGGTTGCTGTGGTGGACGTGCATGAAAGCAAGACGATTGAGCTTGCTCAATCACTTAGCAGGCGGTACAAGGTCCAGGTCATTGGGATTGGCTGCGATGTGTCCGATCCCGCCTCTGTACAGACGATGGTTACGCGAGTCATATCCGAGTTTGGCGAAATAAACATACTCCACAATAACGCCGCGGGAAAGTCAGATGACTTAGAGGCTTTCTTTGCACCTTTCGAGGAGTATAGTCTGGATCAATGGCGCAAGATCATGTCTGTGAATTTGGACGGCATGTATTTGGTAGCCCAGGCAGTCGGCAAGCAAATGATTGCCCAAGGCAAAGGAGGAAGTATTATCCAAACCGCGTCCATTTATGGGATGTTAGCCCCAGACCAACGTATCTACGAGGGTTCTTTTTACCTTGATCGCCAGATCAACACGCCAGCGGTTTATGCTGCGTCCAAGGCCGGCGTGATTGGCCTGACAAAGTATCTGTCGACCTATTGGGCGAACAAAGAAATTCGTGTCAATACCTTGACCCCGGGTGGTACCGAAAGCGGTCAAAATGACGAATTCAAGCGCCGCTATTCGGCACGCATCCCTCTGAACCGAATGGCTGATGCCTATGAGATGGTCGGTGCGTTGTTATATCTTGCTTCAGATGCATCAAGCTATGTCACGGGGCAAAATATTATAGTAGATGGGGGATTGAGTGCCTGGTAGCAATCAGAGAGGCAAATTCTTTGAGTAATTGAGGCGCACGATAATCTAATGACGACTATAAAATCAGCAAAGAAGGTTTTT
>JAPLGV010000068.1:733-2628 GCA_026389975.1 Chloroflexota bacterium | reverse complement strand
GAGGGAAAAGAGATTCTGGCAGCCTGCCGGGTGGAGCACGAGGATCTGGAGAACTGGCTGGCAAAGCATCATGTACCAACGGACCGGGTGGTGATCGAGTCGACGACGAATGCCTGGCACGTGTACGATCTGCTGAAGCCACTGGTGGCGGAAGTGCTGGTGGCCAACCCGATCAAGGTGAAGCAGATTGCCTGTGCGCGGGTAAAGACGGACAAGAAGGATACCTTTATCCTGGCCCGTTTGCTGGCAGCGAACCTGGTACCGACGGTGTGGGTGCCGCGAACGCATGTGCGGGAGGTGCGGCAGCTGGTCTCACATCGGCGGCGGATGGCAGGGATGCACACGCAGGTGGTGAACCGGATGCACAGTGTGGCGCACCGGCATCATCTCAACCACCCGAAAGGGAAGAGCTTTGAGCCGAAGAACACGGGGTGGCAGCGGGATGAGAGCTTGTCCAGGTTGGAGAAGATGCAGCTGGAACTGGATATGGAGACGCGAGAGCACCTGGAGAAGCAGATCGAGCGTATGACGCGTGAGTTGGGCCGGATGAGTCATGAGGAACCCTGGGCGAGCGAGATGCTGTACTTGATGCAGGTGCCTGGGTGTGTGGGGTGGTGACGGGGATGACGATACTGGCTGCCATCGGAGACATTACACGCTTCGAGAGCCCGAAAGCGTTGGCGAGTTACTCAGGGCTGACGCCCGGGCTGGAGCAGAGCGGGGTGAAACTGCGCGGGAAAGGGATCACGAAGGAAGGGCGGCGGGAACTGCGCTGGGTGATGGTAGAAGTAGCCTGGAGAGCGGTGAAAGCCGATCCGTACTGGAAAAAGTATTTTGAAGAGCTCAAGCGGCGCATGCATCCCAATCAGGCCATCGTGGCCATTGCTCGTCACCTGCTGACCATGGTCTGGTATCTTCTTACCCGGCACGAACCCTATAGCCACTACTCGCCTGAACGGATCGCCTACAAGTACCTGACCTGGTCATGGGCATTGGGCGATGAGCAACGGCAGGGCATGACTGGACCGCAGTTCGCACGCTATTACCTGATGCGGTTGGGGATCGGGAACGAGTTAAAACGTGTGGCCTTGAACCCGAAATTCCCGTACAAGCTGGCTTCTGTGGAGGAAGTCCTGGCGCTCTGGCCGGAACTCCGACCACCCGAATAGCGAACGCACCTTTCCCCTTTGAGAAAACAGAACTCCGCTATGAAACCTGCTGGCGGGGGTGGCGAAGCATTGCCAGAAAAAGAAAAAACAGCCGCGAAAGGGAACCCTCTCACAGCTGTTTTCCTGCTAATCGTCATTTTTCAATCAATTTCCCCTTCATCTCTTGACACTGAGGTTAATCGGTGGGCGGCCCTGTGCCTTAGAATCAAATCACTTTCCTCTCCAGACTACCTGCAACGCTCGATAATCTAAGAGAATGATGCCTTCTTCTTTCACGATATCTTTCGCCTCTTGAGACATCAAAAAATCAAAATCCATCTGGCGCACATGATTGCCATCGGGTTCTATGGCTAGTAACTCAGTATTGTCGAGACCGGGATGGACCGCCCACTCAGTCAGACCAACGGGTAACTCGTGCAGCATCTGAGCATAACGAGCTGACTTATTTACTGGATCCAGTAAATAGCTGTCCAAAAAGGCGTAATCGTTGGTAGGTAAGCCCTGGCTTTGCACTTTTTCGATCCAAGATCTTCCGGCAACGCGAAGCGCCAGTCCGTATTTTTTGGCCAGCCTGAGCATGATATCAAAAATATCCGCTCTGCCGCCGATACGCAGAGAATGCCAATCCAGGTGGGTAGGTTTGAGTCCGGCTGCCAGCACGACTTCGATCTGCGCCCTGAATTCCATTTCCAGTTGATCCAATTGGACTTGAGCCAGAAATCCGGG
>JAPLGV010000068.1:0-728 GCA_026389975.1 Chloroflexota bacterium | reverse complement strand
GAGCCTGGCTGCCAGCACGACTTCAATCTGCGCCCGAAATTCCATTTCCAGTTGATCCAAACTGGCCTGAGCCAGAAATTCAGGCATGCGTTCAAAGTTGTAGAAATAACCTGCCTTATCTACCAGGGATGGCACCTTTTCCCTGGATGTTACCGGACCCCACCTGTAATCGTCCCCATCACAGATAACGGTGAGATGAACACCGAAGGGAATATCGGGGTTATCTGCGAGGCCCCGCATGGCGTGCAAAGCCCAAGGACAGGGGACCATCAAGCTCGTGGAACGGACCACGCCTTCCTTCAACGCACGAAAGATGGCCTGGTTAACCGCATTGCACATCCCAAAATCATCGGCGTTGATAATTAATAGACGAGCATCAACCGGATATCCTAGCAGGCGGTTTGTTTGGCTTTTATTCAATATGGTCATCTCGCTAATCTCCTATTCCCATTACCGGGCTGTTCCCTCATCCTGCCGCCCAACGATATGTTCAACTATGTGTTCAGCTGCTGTTTTACGGCTTAACGGCTTATGGGCGGCAAGAGATTAAAACCAGTATGGTATAAAGTCCTGAAATCAATACTGCCTGATGCAACACTCTCCGCCAGTCCACCCGGCGGGAGAGACCTAATCTTTAAACCCCTGATTCCCCATACAACTTCCTGTGTACCGCGCTCAGCGCCCGCACCTGTTCACCTGCGTGATATGACGACCGCACCAGCGGCGCG
>JAPLGV010000010.1:8770-12350 GCA_026389975.1 Chloroflexota bacterium | reverse complement strand
CGGCGAAGTCCCAGATCACCGTGCGCAGTTTGTCTTCTGCGTGGAAGCACAGGCCGTGGTCAATCAGGGTCAGCTTGCGGGTGCGCTTCTGGAGCAGGATGTGACCGCCCTTACGGTCGGCGTTGTTGACCAGCAGGTCGAACAGGGCGGCAGGGCGCAGGCGCTGCCGGTCGGCGGGCTTGAAGGTGAAGTAGTGCAGGTTGGGATTGTGTTCGATGTACTGCTGGAGCGAGCCGGGACCGAACGGCCCGTCGCGCAGTACCGTGAGCGGGACGAAGCCGAAGCCGAGCGCCTCACTGACGAGGTAGGCGGCCACTTCGCGCCCGGCCAGAGAGGCTGCGGGGAAGTCCCACAGCGACTGTTCCCCGCGCCTCGGTTTGTAGACGGCGGGGACTTCCTGCCCTGCATGTCTGACGGTGACGAGGAAGGTGTAATTCGAGCCGAATAAAAACTGACCCTGGAGAGAAACTTCTCCATTCTCCAGGGCTTGTTTTATCTCTTCAATCGCTGAAGACTGGAACCTGGTCACTGTTTTTCTGGCAACACTTCCATGCCCAATGCCCGCGCCGCCTCGGTCAATTCTTTATCGTAAGTCACAACTGTGACCGGCAGGCCGAGCAAATCCTGCCAGTTGAGTGCTGCGGCAAGATGGATGGCATCATCGCCGCGCAGGTTGTGCTCACATGCCAGCGCCTCGGCGCGGGCGACCAGCGGCTCGGTGACGGGCAGGCGGTGATAATACATCCAATCGGCGCGAAATTCAGCCAGCGCGCTGGCATGATCATTTTGCGATAGAAATTTCATGCGCAGCAAGCGATTGAGTGCTGCGGACATTTCGGCGCGGGTGGTGAGAACGGTAGCTGTATCATCGGCGGAATGGATCCACTCCCACACCTCAGGGGAACCTGTCTCATTGACGTAGCGCTTGATAAGTGCGCTGGTATCAAGGTACAGGTTCACGGAGTTCCACCACGATGTCAGAGACCAGTTTGTCGCCGCGATTAATTGCGGGAGGTTTAATATTGCGCAGTTTCTTTCCGTTCCATGCGACCAGCCCGGCCTTGCGCAGCATCTCAACACGGTCTTCCAGGCTCATCTCGACCGGCAGGATGCGTCCCACTGGCTTGCCATGCTCGGTAATGACGATGCTCTGCCCGCTCTTGACCTGCTGCATATACTCGCTCAAACGCGCTTTAAGATCACGGATTCCGACAGTTGTTTCCATATAAAACACTCCTTATGTGACCATATTATAACATAGTAGTCACAATCTTAATGCTTGTGCCCGTTCTTTTTGGGGCAGAAGTGACCTTCGGGGTCCATCGGCTGCCCGCACTGCGGACAGATGGGCCGCCCGCGCTTGATCACTTCCTTGCTCCAGTCCGCCAGGCGGCGGATCTGAGCCCGCGTGCACCAGAAGCGAACCTCGGCGGCCTCTTCCGGGTCTCCGCCTTCCATTACAACCTCGCGTACCATGATGACGATCCTGTCGCGGTCCGCCTCGTAGCCCACGCCCATCTCCCCGGCCCGGAAGAGCGGGTCCACCGGCGGGGTGATGCGCATTTTGTCTGCGTCGTATTGCGTGGCAGGAACGGCCAACTCCGGCTTCTGTTTCGCAAGTTCAGCCAGCATCTGGTCCCCACCCATGGCCAGCGCCTGGAGCTGCACTTTTTCGATGATGATCGTCACCGGCTGGGGGTCGGTCTCGCGCCAGCCTTGAATGTAGAAGACGCGCCCTCCCGGCTGGCCGATGGCATCCACGCTGATGTGCTGGAGGGGGTTGAGGTCAAGTTCGAAGCGGGGCATGCTCAGCCTTCCTGGTATCTTCTCAATATTGGGGGGAAGATGGGGGTTCGCAAGCGGGCTTCGCCCGCTTGCGAACCCCCATACCCCACTTTTTTGAGAAGTTACCCTTCCTGTTTGAAAGAATAAACGTCAAAATCGCGCGCCACCTGCACGGTCGGGAAGATGGCCTGGGCTTCGGCCAGCACATCCTTTTCGCGATAGCGACGCGAGAGATGGGTCAACACCAACTGCCGCACGTTCGCCTTTACCGCCAGTTCGGCGGCCATTTTCGCCGTCAAATGCGAGAACTGTTTGGCCATCTCGGCTTCTTCTTCCAGATAAGTGGACTCGATCACCAGCGCGTCGGCATCCTGGCAGATGGCCACCAGGTCATCGGTCCGGCCTGCATCGCCCACGTACACCATCCGCACCCCGGGCTTGAGCGGCCCAAGCACGTCTTCCGGCCCCACCTTGCGCCCGTCTTCCAGCGTGACGGTTTTCCCGTCCACCAGGTCGCGGCGGATGGGGCCAAACGGTACGCCCAACGCCTCCGCCTTTTCGGGCAGGAACGGGCGGTGGGAGCGCTCTTCGAATTTGAAGCCCAGCGAGTCTGAGCCGCGGTGGAAGACCGGGAAGGCCGTTACCGTGAAATCGTCCGTCTCGAAGAAAACGCCCGGCTTGATTTCGTGCAGGTTGAGGAAGGTTGAGGATTATCGGCGCCTGTCCGCCGCGCAGCACCACGCCGTACAGTAGGTCATGGATGCGGTCGAGCGCCCACTTCCCGCTGTAGATGTTCAATTCTTCGATGGTTTCCCAGCGCATGAACGTGGAGAGCAGACCGGCCAGGCCGAGGATGTGGTCCAGGTGGCCATGCGTGACGAAAATGTTGTTCAGGTTCCTGAAGCCGATGCCGGATTGCAGGATCTGACGCTGGGTGCCCTCGCCGCAGTCAATGAGGAAGCGGAATTCGTCGTGCTTGACGATTTGCGCCGAAAGCCCGCGCTTGGCAGACGGGGCGGATGCAGAGGTGCCGAGGAAAACGATTTCAAACATTGAGGTAATTATACCCTGCCCCTAGCCGAGGCGGCTTTCGCGTAGCACCCCCGCGGGGCAAGCCGCCATTTGCGAAGCACCCCCGCGGGGCGGCTGTTTCGGCGCCATCGCGAAGCATCCCCGTGGGACGAGGCGCCGAAGGCAGTTCCGACTTCCCATGCAGGTTGAACTTCACCAGCGCATTGCCCCGTTCTCGAACCGGGACTACCGCGCACATGCGTCTTCACCGTCTCCGCCCAACCCTCCCGCCCGCAGCGCCAGCCTCACCACCACCCTGCTGAAGGCATTTACGTCTTACACCTTACGGTCTACGTTTCTTGTTTCTTGTTTCTTGTTTTTTCATGGCCCGGCCCAGATCAGCCTGGCGGTATTCGAATATAAGGAGGCTGTAACAGTCTGGTTGCCGCGCGTGAGGGTGCCTTGATAGACGGCGTCGCCGGTATGGGCGATCCAGCCTTCAAGGTTGAAGGGGGTGGCACTATCGATAGGTATCCACTCACCATTGTATTTGCGGGCAATATGAACGTGCGTACCTGTGGCCATACCGCCCTCGCAGGAGGGGAAACCAAGCATGTCACCCCTTTTTAGCCACTGGCCACGCCGGGCCTCTCCGACTGCGGCAATGTGCAAATAGAGAATATTCCAGCCGGTCCGTTCGTTTCCGTCCCCATCCAGATCCTCCATCACCACACCCGCCTCCGAACGGGCGACGATCCCATCTGCCATGGCCACCACCGGAACA
>JAPLGV010000010.1:0-8747 GCA_026389975.1 Chloroflexota bacterium | reverse complement strand
CGTGCACCTGCGGGGCAAAATCGATCGCCGCCCAGGGCCGGAGTTCTGCCGCCCCCCAGGCGGAATGAGGGCCGCCGGTGAAAGCCCAGGCATAGCCCGCCGTGAAAGGCAGGACCAGCGCCGGCTGCTGTAGATTGGCCGGGATATGCGGCAGATCCACGTTTGCAGCCCATGGATCGCCAAACAGGTTGAGGGTCACACGCCTCAGGCCATCCGGCCCGGTGGCACGCGCATACGAGGCCTGGGAGCTCAGGGAATAATAATACTGGAATGCCACCGTGGCGGCGGTCTGCCAGGGATCCGGGCGTTCGATGGTGTAATCGGGGAATACAAGCTGGGTCAGGCCTCCGGTTCGCCAGCCGTAGTAACCGGCATTCAGAATGTTCCCCGCATAGACGAGCTGCCGGTAAAGACCCGCCGCGTTTTCGTCGACATGGCCGAGCGGATAGTCGCCCGAGGGTGGGCCGGGTTGGGAAAGCGCCCCGGTCTGGTATTCAAGCAGGACCAGCAGGGCGCGCGGGCTGATGCTGAAATTGGTAGCCACGATATCGACGAGCTCGGCCGCCGAGCGGTTGGCATCCCCGATATCTTCGCGGTAATCTTTCAGCCAGCCGGGCTGGCTGGAAACAAATGCCCCCGTATCGAATCCGTTGACAGAAGGTCCATCGACGAACAGGCTGTCGGGCATGATCTGGAGCTGGGTTCCCCAGGCAGGTGAATAGATGATCGGGATCTTCATCGGCATTCCGGGCAGCAGGGTGGTGGCATCCTCGGGGATCTGCGGGTTGGCCGTCCGGATCCCGGCAATTGTACTGTTGAAATGGGCTGCCAGCGCCGGGAGCGTATCGCCGGTCTGGGCCACATAATCCACCAGTTCGCCGGGGTTGTACTCCGGTCGTTTCAGCAAAGACGGGGCAGTGGCAGTAACCATACTGGCTGGGGTGGCCGTAGGGTTCGGGAGAAGATCGAACAGCCAGATGTTGCGGGCATGGTCATACGTCAGCGTGTAAGGATAGATAGACGTGTCGGACTGCCCGTTGTAATAATCCAGTCGCATGGTGACATTGACAGCACACAGATCATCCTGGCACATATGAGTAACGTCCAACACAGTCACCTGGTTGACAGTATTCCAAAAGTCTATATATACCTGGTAACCGTCTTGAGAAGATCCGTTTAGATTGTTCTGGAAACGATCGCTCAGGAGCGACCAGGTAAGAGGGAAATTCCTGGAATTGATGTTATCGAAATAATAAGAAATGAAATCCTGCGGTGTCTGGGCCAGCAAAGTGGCCGTCTGTGTAGTGGCTGATGGAAAGGCGGTCAGAGTCTGGGCGACGATGGTCCCGATCAAGTTGGAGTACGGGTTCGGTTGGGTGGCCGGGCCGGAGGGATAAGACCGGACACAGGCCGAAAAGATTAAAAGCACCAGGAGGACAGAAAAGGAAAGAAGCTTGAAACGATTCATGGGAAATCTCTTTTAGTTGACCCTCCCGCCCACAGCGCCAGTCTCGCGGAGCAGTTCGGGCACCCAACCACCCACGATCACAATCCCTTTCTGATATTCTCCCAGCCGGCGCGTCAGTTCCAACATAACGCTGCGGGCGGCTTCAACGGCTTCGGCGGTGTAATCGGTTCGTTTTGTCACCATGATTGATCTATCACCTTTCGGATCGCCTGGGCAGCTTCCTGCCCGCGGTTGCGATAGTTTTGCAGGTCCAGGTAGATCTGGACTGGTGTTACCAGTTGCGTCCCGTCCATCTCACGACTGTCAAAGAATACACCTTCGTCGTAAGCGACCAGGAGGCTGACATTGGCTCCGCTGGTCACGGGCTTCCAGCCCAGGGAGTTCGTCAGCGAGTCCGGGTCACCATCCACGTAGGCAACCGCACGCTGATAGCGCACGGCCGGCGCCAGGCGCGCTGCCCCCGAGAAAGCGGTCATGGCATAGCGCATCCCCTGGCGCTGGCAGGCTTCTGCCAGTTGATACTCGCACTCAGCCACTTCAGTCAGGGCATAATAGTCCACGACCTGGTTTCGACGGAAGCGGTATTGCACCGCCCATTCGTCGAGTATTGCGCCTGGGTTATTGAGCTGAATGCCAGCTCCGTTGGGGGCAAGCCATTCGCGGTCAGCCAGCAATTTCTTTACATTGGATACGTGGCCAAAACTAACCTGGGCTGCCTCGGCCAGAGCCTCAGTCTTCCACCTCTGCTGTGGCCGGCTCAACAAAACCCTCAGGATGCGTTCCGCTTTTGGTGAATAGAGCGAACGCAGGTCCCTGCGTTGGACATTGGAATTCGGTTTTCCTTCACGATGGACATAGACGGTTTCGAAAGTTAGAAGGCAATTGCCTGCCAGGTCCAGATACCCGATCCCGGCCTCCTTGCAGATTGCGGCTGCCTCGGGAGATATGTACGGCGCGGTAAAAACGCCATATACTCCCAGGCCTTTTGCCAGCCAGTCTTTAATCTGATAGATGGCCTCGCGTGCCAGCCGGGGTTGTCCGCTGGTCTTGTATTCTGCCAGGATGGTCAAGGGGCGGTTCTGGACGCGTACATCTACTCGAAAATCCGGGCCTGGCGCGTTTTCAGCGCTGGAAACTTTCATCAATTGGATGAAGGGGATTTCTTCCAGGCAGTCCCGTAACGCTTGAATGGCAACCGTTTCACCAGTTTCGATTTTCATTATTTGATACTCTTTCAGCAAATGCTGAAAGACATTATAACAGTGAAAATCTAACCAGGCAATCCTACTCTTCCATCCCGCCTACTGCCTACTGCTTTTTTATCCTACTGCTCCTCCTCTCCTTGCCTGCGCGCACTGCGGCCTTCGCGACCCCTGTGGGACAAGTCGCAGTGCGCCACACCAATGACATGCCGTGTACCCACCTGCCCCTTTTTGCTTTTTGCTTTCTCCTCTTTTCCTCTTCCCCCTCTTTCCGCTTTCCCCATTCCCCAATCCTCACTCACCAATCACCAATCACTAATCCTCGCAGGGGACACGCCGTCCTGGCAAGCATGACAGATAGGGCATGCCCGCAGGGTACTGCGCGAGGAGACCTGTCTACAATTTTACCAACGTGCGTGGTGTTCTTCTGCGAATCCGATCAAGTCTTTGATTTGAACGACTTTTCCGTCATCCGTCACGGCCGTACCGTTATAACGCCCGAACATCTGGTGGACTTCGCTAAAGATAATCCCAAGATTGGTCTGGGCGGTGCGGTCTTTGAACGGTGTGAAGACCAGGTCCAGGCGGCCATCGGTACCGGTAAACTTCCAGGGTCTCATGTAGTCGCCGGAAACGTAATCAAAATTGACCTGTTCCAGTTTATGGATGCGGTTTTCCAGTATCAGCGCATTCTCGCCCGCTTTCGACAGGTCGCCGAAACCGCCCCCTAGATTAATTCCGACCGTCCGTCCGTCGGGCAAAAAGCCGGATGCGCTGGCCCAGTTCCAGCCCGACTGGTACTCCCAGACTCCGCGCCCCCAATCCAGGGAACCTGAGCAGTTCTTTGGATTCAACACTTCGGTGGTATCGCCGTATTTGACCATCCCGCTGGCGGGTAGGCAGTTGATCTTGCGGTTTAAGTAGAAACGCTTCCTCCCAATCGGGATAATGATGTTCATCGACTCGTTCCCTGCGGGACAGGCCAATGTGATGTCGGCCTGGATGCCGCGTCCTTCGTGGAACCCAGGCCAGCATACAGACAAATGCCGCTGGTCAGGACGCAGGCTGAAGGTCAGGCTCGCTTTCTCGTTCTCAAAGTGGCTGTCGCCTTCCGTGCTGTTACGCGGCAGTTCCACGCCTTTTCCCAGCGGGATGACCAGTCCCTCCTCATGGAGTTCGCCGGTCTCGAAATCCATGCTGTAGACGAAGATGTTGCCGGCATATCCGAGGTCCGCGATGGTGGCGGAGAAGAAACGCTGCGGGGTGAAGACGGCGTAATAGTCCCAGCGCTTGATACGGAAACGCTGGAAGGGTCGCAGGGCGTAAAAGCGGGCAGACTCAAGATTGCAGTCCAGCACGGGCTGGCGCGCCCAGCCCACCTGGGCGAGTCGGCCATCGGGTTGGAGAAGTTTTCCGGGTTGGGTCAGTTCAGTTTGCATTCGGCCTCCGACCTCCCCAGTTTATAGCGAATGGGCAGGGATGTCAAACAATTGACGTTATAATTTGCTCATGACATTTCTCCGCATCGGCATTGACATCGGTGGGACGTTTACCGATTTCGTCGTCTACGATCCTGCTATACAGCAAATTCAGACCTTTAAACTGCTCTCCACGCCCAGCGACCCTGCCGTGGCGGTCTTGCAAGGCTTGAAGAAAATCTTTGCGGAACAGGGCACACAACGTGCCACCGTCATCCACGGCTCAACTGTCGCCACAAACGCCCTACTGGAGCGCAAAGGAGCGCGAACGGCACTGGTCACCACAAGCGGCTTCCGGGATGTGCTCCAGATCGGACGCCAGAATCGTCCCGCTCTCTACGATTTATTCGCCGACCCGACTCCGCCGCTCATCCCATCCAAACTTCGTTTCGAAATTGACGAGCGCGTCACCCACACCGGAGAAATTCTGCAGGCAATTAATCCAGACCAGGTGTCAGTACTCATCCCCGCACTCAAGGCTCACAATGTCTCGGCAGTGGCTGTCTGCCTGTTGTTCTCTTTTATACGTCCGGAGCACGAGCAGGTCATTGCGGCAGAACTACGCCGCGCCGGTTTCCTGGTTTCCCTATCCTCCGAAATTCTCCCCGAATACCGGGAATATGAGCGCACCAGCACCACAGCCGTCAACGCCTATGTTTCCCCCGTGTTGGATGGGTATCTTTCGCACCTCGAACAGGCACTCCACCCACAGACTCGCCTGCGTGTCATGCAGTCAAATGGTGGCAACATCAGCCCGGCCGAGGCGCGCAAGTTCGGCGTGCGCTGCATCCTTTCGGGACCGGCTGGCGGCGTGGTGGGCTGCGAATACGTTGGCAAACTCATCGCCCCCGCCGAGGCAGTTGTCAGCGGATGCCCGATCCACATCCCGCTGTTGGATATCCATACCATCGGTGCGGGCGGCGGTTCCGTTGCCCAAGTGGATGCTGGCGGGGCGCTGCGGGTGGGACCCGAATCCGCTGGTGCGGACCCCGGTCCGGCCTGCTACGGGCGCGGCGACTTGCCAACCGTCACCGACGCAAACCTCGTTCTCGGTCGCTTATCCGCTGAACATTTCCTGGGCGGGCAGATGCCGCTGGACGCATCCCGCGCCCATGCTGCGCTGGCAAAACTTGGCGAGATGTTGAAACTGACCGCCGAACAAGCCGCCCTGGGCGTGGTCGCGGTCGCCAACACCCATATGGAGCGCGCCCTGCGTGTCATCTCGGTGGAGCGTGGCCACGACCCGCGCCGCTTCACTTTGCTTTCCTTTGGCGGTGCAGGCGGACTGCACGCTGCCGGCCTGGCGCGTGGACTCGGCATCCCACGCGTGATTGTCCCGCCGCTGGCATCCACCTTTTCTGCTTTCGGCATGTTGGCGGCGGACGTGATCAAAGATTACACCCGCACCGTCATGCTTCCCGGCAGCACCCCAGTTCCCAATCTGTCTGCCCAATTGGAAGCCCTTGCTGAACGCGGTTACCGCGAAATACTAGTCGAGAGCATACCGGCGGAACGCATCCGCATCGAGCGCTTCCTCGACATGCGTTATCGAGGCCAGTCGTACGAACTGATTGTCCCGTTCAGCGAAACCGTCTATGCCGATTTTCATCGCCTGCACGAGCATCAATATGGTTACGCGAATAATAACGCGCCGGTCGAGGTGGTTAACTTGCGGGTGCGCGCGGTTGGTCAGACCACACCCCCGCCCCTCTCGCCGCGACCGGTTCAGGGTCCAGACCCAGTCTCGGCCTATCTCGAATCCCGGCGCGTCTTCTTCACGGTAAACCCCATCGAGACACCCTTTTACCGGGCCGAGTCGCTCGAACCGGGCAACCGGATCCAGGGCCCGGCAGTGGTCGTCCGTTCCGATACAACCATCCTGATTGGTCCAACTGACCGGGCCGAAGTAGACGAATTCGATAATCTGCTCATCGAGGTGGGACAATGAAATACGACCCGATCCGGCTGGAGATTTTCAAGCATCTGTTTGCGGCCATCGCCGAGGAGATGGGCACAGTGCTGCGCAAAGCCAGCTACTCGCCCAACATCAAAGAACGGCGGGATTTTTCCTGCGCTATCTTCGATAGGCAAGGGCGTATGATTGCGCAGGCTGCGCACATCCCGGTGCACCTGGGCTCGATGCCGCTGTCGGTCAAGGCGGCATTTGAACATTTCGCCGGAGATTTACACCCCGGTGACGTGGTTGTCCTGAACGATCCCTTCCGCGGTGGGACACATCTGCCGGATATCACGATGGTTTCGCCGGTCTATCTCAACACAGAGAACATGGTCCCCTTCGGGGATGATAAGAGCACAGAGAAAATCAAAAAGCAAAAAATAAAAGCCTCAGCGGACTCTGTGGTGCAACCCCTCTCGCTCATTGGTTTCGTTGCCAGCCGCGCTCATCATGCGGATGTGGGCGGGATGACACCCGGCTCCATGCCAGTGGGGCGCGAGATTTTTCAGGAGGGCTTGATCATCCCGCCGGTGAAACTGGTCAAAGCCGGCCAGATGGACCAGGATATTCTCGAACTGATTTTAGCCAATGTCCGCACGCCGCAGGAGCGTCGGGGCGACTTGTCGGCTCAGATCGCCGCCAACCAGCGCGGCGCGGAGCGGTTGGTGGAAATGGTCACGCGCTACGGTGAGGACGAAGTGACCGACGCCGAAGAACAGCTACTCGCCTACACCGAGCGCATGACCCGCCGCCTGATCGAATCTTTGCCAGATGGTGTCTACCACTTCACCGACCAGCTTGATGATGATGGTGTGAATGACCGGCTCGTGCCGATCACGGTTGCCGTGACCATCCGCGGCGATTCGGCAAAAGTGGATTTCACCGGTTCCGCCTCGCAGCAGGCGGGCAGCGTCAACGCCGTCTACGCCATCACCCTTTCAGCAGTGTATTATGTTTTCCGCTGCCTGCTCGGACTGGATGTGCCCAACAACTCTGGATGTCTGGCTCCCATAGAAGTCATCGCTCCGCCGGGGACAGTTGTCAACGCCCTGTCCCCCGCGCCGGTCGCGGGCGGTAACGTGGAAACCTCCCAGCGCATTGTGGACGTATTGCTCGGCGCTCTGGCCCAGGCCTGCCCGGGAAAGGTCCCGGCGGCCAGCCAGGGGACGATGAACAATGTGACCATTGGTGGTTCCGCCCTCTCCCCCGGCTCCTCTCCCAAAGAGAGAGGGGAGCAATTCACCTACTACGAAACTATCGGTGGTGGGATGGGAGCACGGCCCAATTCCGATGGGCCATCCGCGGTCCATTCGCACATGACCAACACGCTCAATACTCCGGTCGAAGCGCTGGAATATGCTTATCCGCTGCGCGTTCTCCGTTATGAGATCCGCAAAGGATCGGGCGGGGACGGGAAATTCCGCGGCGGAGATGGCATTGTCCGCGCCCTCCAGGTGCTGACCGACTGTCAGGCTGTTGTGGGTTCGACCCCCATCAGGCACCCAAATATGTGGCGGTAAGCCACTCCATAGCCCCCAGATATGGGGGTTTTGCGTTCAATAATTGTCCAGATAGAACATGTGTTCTAATTCTAACTGCTGTCAAATTGCTGTCAATTAGAACATCTCGCAGGAAGGCAGGCTCGCAATAGCACTAGTGGTCGGTGGTAAAGGTTCTCGAGACCTTTGCCACCGACTTATTCGATTATGGGACAGGGAATAGAAAGAGCATTCCCTGATGACAACAAAACGATTTTGGATCAAGTTATATCTTGAGATCTTGGACGATCCCAAAATGGGACAATTACCTGATTGGCTTTGGCGGCGTGCCATAGAGCTGTTCTTGCTCGCGGGCGAGAACGGGAACGATGGTCTGCTACAGCCCGTAACGGACTTGGCGTGGAGATTACGAGTTTCTGCTGAGAAACTGACCGAATCCCTGCAGGCTTTGTCTGAAGTCGGGGTAGTGCATGAAACGCCGCAAGGTTGGACGGTAACCAATTTCAAGAAGCGCCAGGAGGCCGTCTCCTCTACCGAGAGAGTCAGGCAATATCGGAAACGAGATTGTAACGATGATGAAACGAAACGTTACAAAATATGTAACGAAAATGATGTTTCATCCTCTATATATGTTTCTGTTTCTGATTCTTTTCTTGAAGAGAGGGGTGTGGGGGGAGAAACAAAACCACCGCCATCGCCGGCGGAGGCGGAGTTTGTGGCCCATTTTCGCACATTCAACGGCAAGCGGGAGGTGCAACGCTGGGAAACGCTGGTCGAGGCGATCGGTATGGTGCGGGCGCAGGAGATCGCTGCCTGGGCGGAACGCAAGGAAATACACCTGACCAACCGGGGCGGGCTGCTGGACAGCCTGGAAACCGCTGCCAGGAAATGGGTCGACAATCCCGGCGCGAAAACCAATTTCCTGGAACAACTCAAGGTGGCGTAAATGGCGAATCGAAATGACATCAAAAAAATAATGGCGTACATGGGGATGTGTTTCCCAAACTATCACCCCATCCTGGAAGGCGAGATCAATGCCGTGGATGTGCTTTTGGACCTGCTGTGGGACATGGACGTTGAAATGCTCCAGACGGCTGTAGAAGCCTGTTGCACAGAGGCGGGGCGGGCGTTCGCCCCCTCCCC
>JAPLGV010000399.1 GCA_026389975.1 Chloroflexota bacterium | reverse complement strand
AGGATGCCGAAGGAACCGACCAGGCGTTTAACATAGAGGATGATACGACAGCTTGGCTGGAAAGCTTGGCGACCGAGGAGGCTGCAAAAGAAGAAGAACTTCTGACCAAGCCCAAAAACCGCTCAGAGGAAATTCCTGATTTATTGCGCTCGGCTGACGAACAGCCTTCCGCTTCCGCAGAGCGTGTGCCGGAACCGCCTCCTGCGCCGCTCGACACACTACCTTTGGAACCTATTTTCCCCCCAAAGGGTGCCGGAGAGTTGGCGGTCAATATACCTGAACCTTCCGAAATAGTCCCGGTTCCATTACGGGGCGAAGAACTCCCACCACTTGCGTCTCCGAAGGATGCCGAAGAGTACGCCCAGCCGCTCAACCGCGACGATGATACGATGGCCTGGCTGGATGGTTTGGCGGCCGATGAGGCTGCCAAGCCGGAAGAATTGTTGACCAATCCCGGTGAGCACTCCAAGACTCCACCTGATTTGATGCAAAAAATGACCCAGGAGCCTGCTGCTCCGGATGAAGCATTAGCCCCTGAAACCCCGCAGGCAGCGCCGGAAGAGGATGTTTCCATCACCTCCTGGCTGAGAAATCAGGATGTTGAAGAAGCCTTGGGAAAAGGAAAGCCCACCCCCGTAGTCCCTGGTTCTTTCGGGGGCGATGTACCACAACCGGCAGCCACACCATCGAATGAATTGCCCGATTGGCTGAAAGAACTGGAAAAACCAACCGCACCGGAAGAAGCGCCACACCTGCCCTGGCAGGCGGTGCCAGGGAAACCGTCCGAAGATTCGCCGGACTGGCTGCCCGAAGGGCCCGCGCCACCCGCCGATCAAGGAGCGGCTGCTGTCCCGACGCCCGACCTTGCCTCGGAGTCGGAAATGTCCACTTGGATAGATGAAACAATTCCGGTGTCCGAGGGCAAAGTCAAGCCTGCGCCGACAACCCCCGGAGAATGGGTTCCGGTGGATGAGAAACCTGCCCCGGTTCCTGACCTTGAACCGATTGCCGAACCAGCCTCGTTTGTTGTTGAAACTCCTGCCCAAAGGGAGCTACGTGACCTCGGAGGGGCTGGGATGCTAGCGCGCATTCCCGCCCAGGATAAGGATGCTGAATTCCTGGCTGCGGCGCAGGCCGCACTGGATGCCAACCAGCTAAACGAAGCCATGCAAGCATATGCCAAGCTCATCAAAAAAAATCGCTTGTTGGATGAGGTTATTCACGATTTGCGCGAAGCAATCTACCGCTTCCCGGTGGATATCATCGTCTGGCAGACTCTGGGTGACGCCTCCATGCGTGCCAACCGATTGCAGGACGCCCTCGACGCTTATACCAAAGCCGAGGAACTGATACGGTAAGAGCGGAAATCGTCTCCGTAGTCCCGGTTCCAGTACGGGGCGATAGTCCCGGTTCCAGCACGGGGCAAAGAGAGTATGCCCACCCGCGTTAGTCCAGGTTCCATTACGGGAGCATGGGTTAATCAGACCTCGAGATACTACCTGCGGGGTAGTCCCGGTTCCATTACGGGGTCTCGAAGTCATTTTTCGAAACGCCAAAAAAAGTAGATAAAACCATGGAACGAACACTCGTGCTCGTCAAACCCGACGGTGTCCAGCGCGGACTGATTGGCGAAGTTATCAGCCGTCTCGAACGCCGTGGGTTGCGGCTGATGGCCGCGAAATTCTTACAAGTCAGCCAGGAACTGGCCGAGACGCATTATGCTATTCACAAAGGCAAACCCTTTTATGACGGCTTGATCGAGTATATTACCTCTGCGCCGGTCATGGCGATGGTCTGGGAAGGGCCGAATGCTGTTGCCGCCATCCGCCAGACGATGGGTGCCACCCGTCCGACTGAGGCCGCACCCGGCTCGGTGCGCCATGATTTTGCTCTGGAGATAGGCCGTAACCTGACCCACGCCTCGGATACTGTCGAAAATAGTGAAAAAGAAGTCGCGCTGTGGTTCAAACCCAGCGAACTAGTGGACTGGAAACGCGAAACCGACCGGTGGGTTTTTGAGAAGAGCTAGCGTAGTCCCGGTTCCACCACGGGGCGTAGTCCCGGTTCCAGCACGGGGCTTTGGATAGTCCCTTTTTCAATTGTCGTTCTGACTGACGAATAGTCCCGGTTCCATCATGGGACAGAACGACGGTCAAAATTCACTTGTTATCCTATAATTAACAGTTCCGATCCCACAAAGAAAAAGGAGTATCTCATGACCGAAGAATTCTTCCAGAAAATGGCGCAGAGCGTCCTTGACGGAGATTCCGATGCCGCTGTCGCCCTGGCGAAGCAGGCAATCGAAGCCGGCCTTGACCCGCTGGAGGCCATTACCAAAGGCTTTGTGACGGGTGTTAATCAGGTGGGCGAAAGTTTTGCCTGCGGGCAGGCTTTCCTGCCTGAACTGGTGATGGCCGGAGAAGCCATGAAAGCCGCCGTTTCCACCCTGGAACCGGAAATGCAGAAGCGCGGCCTGCAGCGGACGATGCTTGGGAAGGTCGTTCTGGCAACTGTCGAAGGTGACATTCACGAGATTGGCAAATCGCTGGTTGGGACGATGCTCTCGGCTTCCGGCTTTCAGGTCTATGACCTGGGTGTAGATGTCCCAGCGGCCAGGATCATTGCCAAGGTTCAGGAAGTGGGTGCAGACCTCGTCGGATTGAGTGCTCTGTTGACGACCACCATGGTCAAGCAAA
Source organism: Chloroflexota bacterium (assembly GCA_026389975.1). Classification (GTDB taxonomy): domain Bacteria; phylum Chloroflexota; class Anaerolineae; order Anaerolineales; family Villigracilaceae; genus UBA877. Next base: position 1,273 of record JAPLGV010000399.1, on the reverse strand, counting down.
AGGAAGTGATTGACGAACTGGATAAGCTGGGCTTGCGCAAGAAGGTCAAAGTGATGGTGGGCGGTGCGCCCGTGACCCGCGACTGGGTCCAGAAAATCGAAGCGGACGGTACCTCCGAAGACGCCATCGGCGCGGTCGGTCTGGCCAAACAACTGGTTGGCGCAGTATAACCGCATTCGGAGCCAGCCATGCCGAAAACGATTAAGTCCATTACCAATCCGAAACTGCGGTTGGAAATATTGACGCCACAGGAAGTCAAAAAAATCCATGCTGCCACGCTGTGGATCATCGAAAAAGTTGGCGTGCGGTTCCCCTCCAAACGTGCATTGGAAATCTGGGCCGCACATGGCGCCGAAGTTGACGGCGAGAAAATGGTCGTCCGCGCCAAGGCGGAACTTATCGAGAAAGCCCTAAAGACCTGTCCGCCGGTCTATTCCCTGGCGGCGCGCGACCCACAACAGGATCTGCCGCTGGACGGCAACCACGTCTTTGTTGGCACAGACGGTTGCGGCGTGGAAGTGATTGACATTAAAACCGGTGTACGTCGGACTTCCTGCTTGCAGGATGTGCGGGATATTTCCCGCATCGCCGACGCGACCGAGGAAGTGGCCTTCCACTGGGTGCCGGTCTCGGCCCAGGACATGCCCCCCGAGACGCGCGGCTTGCATGAGATCAAGGCCATCTGGGAAAATTCCACCAAGCACGTTCAGACCGAATCTATTTATAACGAACGCGAAGCGCGCGCCGCAATCGAAATGGCGGCGCTGATTGTCGGCGGTAAGGACAAGTTACGCCAGCGCCCGGTCCTTTCGCTGATGCAGTGCTCCGCTTCGCCGCTCGGACACGACGGCGGAAGCCTGGAGGCGGCGCTGGTGGCTGCTGAGTACGGCCTTCCAACCGGGTTCATGACCATGGCGGCGAATCTGACCACCGGTCCGGCCACGCTGGCGGGTAATCTGGCGGTCGGCAACGCTGAGGTGATCGCCGGGACGGCACTTATTCAACTGGCCTATCCGGGAGCGCCGGTTTTCTATGCCGCGGCCCAGACCGCCTCCGATTTGCGGACAGGCGCCTACACCGGCGGCGGTCCGGAGGATTTCCTCTATGGTGCGGCGACGAATGTGCTCTCTGATTTCTATAATATTCCGCTCTCGATGGGTTCGTTTGCCACCGGCGCGAAAGAGCCGAACTGGCAGGCGGGTATCGAGAACAGCCTGTCCACGTTCATGGCGAGCATCGTCATGTCGGATATGCTGTTGGGTGTGGGCTTTTT
>JAPLGV010000249.1 GCA_026389975.1 Chloroflexota bacterium | reverse complement strand
GCGCGCCGGTCTGGGTGGTGGATGGACTGACGTTCTGAGCAGTACCACAAACACGAGCACGAATTATACCGGCGCCAATGGCCTGACGTACTATTTCCGTACACGCGCCAACGACGTGGCGGGCAATGTGGGAGATTGGCCTCCTGACTATGACACGTTTACCGTAGTGGATGCTAATGCTCCAACCGGGACGGTCGTGATTAACAGTGGGGTTGCCAATACCAATGAAACGAGTGTTATCCTTACCTTGTCGGCATCCGATTCTGGTAGCGGTGTCGCACAGATGAGTTTCTCGAACGACAGGAGTAGCTGGAGCGCATGGGAAAGTTATGCGACCAGCAAAGTGTGGACACTGAGTTCTGGAGAGGGAAGCAACACGGTTTATGTGCGGTACAAAGATAACGCAGGGAATATATCAGCCAGGTTCCAGGATGACATACTTCTCGACATCACACCACCGGTCGGATCTGTCACGATAGCCCCGGTTATTGCCGGGATGAGCGAATCGGCGTCAGATCGCACGCTTCAAATGGGAGCCTCGAGCGCTCAAATATACACGGTTTATCTGCCCTTCATCATCAAATCACTACAGGCGAATCTTATTCTAACGGCCACCGATGGTGCCAGCGGTGTGGGAGGCATGTTAATCAGCAACAACATGGATTTTTCTGGTGCGTACTGGGAAGTGTATACCTCACAAAAGAGTTGGGGATTGATAGGAACTCTGGTGCGTACTGGGAAGTGTATACCTCACAAAAGAGTTGGGGATTGATAGGAACTAATGTCTATGTTAAATTCCGCGACAATGCTGGGAATGTGTCTCCAGTCTATTCTGCAACTTATACGCCGTAAGAGTAAACTTGGTCACAGAGTTAGTAGAATTATAAATGACTCTACTGCAAAAACCATCTAAACACAAAGGTCACGAACCTCCAAAGACCGGGGGCAGGTGGGCACGAAGGAAAAGCCTTTATCACTTATCCTTTGTGTACGTCGTGTCCTTCGTGTTAAAGACCTTTTTGCAGTGGACTCATAAATGGTTTTCAAATACGCGCCCAACACGGGCAGACAGCAGCCAACGGCAAAGGATAGCGCTCAAAATACAACCCGGCGTGGTGCGCAAATGCCCCACTGGAGCAACATGCCCTGCAGTGACCAGCCCAGTGCTGTCTACCGATAGCCAGATAATCGAGATACCGGCCCAAATGACACTGCCGGGATAATAGTCGTTTGGTTTGCAGGAAAAGCCCAGCCAGACACACTTCATTTCATCTGAAGAGGACCAGGTTTCTCGCAAAGAAACCTGGTCCTCTTTTTTTTCATCTATGTTTGATCGTCCGTCCCTCCATGTTCAAGTACATGTGGGATGCCTTTCCTAACGTGTTACTGCAGGCTCGAAGAAGAAGAATACTCCATTGATCGGAACGATCAGACGCCCATCACCCAGGCGCATATATTCCTGGAAGCCAGGAAGGGCGCAATTGGTCTTGAAAACCTGCAGTTCCTGATCTTCAATGCCCAGGGTTTGCGGTGTGGCCTGCCAGACGCTTGACAGATATTCAGCCGCGTTGACTGTCTCTTGCTGGAAGGTCACATTCTTACAAGTCTGGCCGTCGAAGGTGATTTCGGTGTCGTTCATATCGAGGGGTTTGAAAAGAAGGGCTTTTGCATCCTGTTCACCCCAAGAGGACCCGTTACCGATGACATAACGAGAAACGGTCCACAAGACGCGCAGGGTGATTCCACTATCAGGAGTGACATCATAAACACCGTTCGGGGTTGACTGATTAGGGTAAGGTTCAGTTTGATTTCGATCGGGTTCGGAATCCTTCCTGGCTGTCAAAGAACCACAACCAGCCAATACAGCAATCAATATGAAACACTCCAAAAGTGAAAAGATTTTTTCGGCCATCGTAAACCTCCTTTGAAAGTGAACGATTGATATTGCGGATCAGGATATCAATTTCCACATCTATTGGATGTATATCATCTAATAAATGTTCCCGCAAGAGCGATTGTCCGTTCCTTCAAATCCGCCGTCACGCGACGGGCCGGGCGGGAATTGAATTCCGCCCACATCTGGCAGCGGAATTATTATGAACATATCATCCGCGACCAGACCGATACCGAACGCATCGCCGGTACCATCCTCACTAATCCGGCCAATTGGAATGACGATGAGGAGAACCCAAAGAATGCAGTGAGAGGCGGGAACTGAAGTTCGTAGGCAGAACAGTCCAAGGGAATAAGCCACAGGAGGATATTCCAGCCCGAGTGGCCCAGCCGAAGACCCCGGCCAGGCCAGATTGGCGGCCATTTTGCGTCAGACGAGCAGGACGAGGATAATGAGGATGGGGAGGAGCTTCGGCACCTCGTGGCGCCGAAACAGCCGCCCCGCGGGGTGCTTCGCGAATGCCGCCTCGGCCAGGGGCGAGGAGAATGGAGAGGAGGTTCATGGAATCTCCCGGAGAAAATACTGCTTAGTATCTATCCTAAAATTATGTAGAGGCGGCTCCCATGCCGTCGAAAGACGGGCGTGCCCCCTTCGGGGGTGCTTCGCGAGGAGCCCGTCCCACAATTTTCGGATAGGTTCATCGTTTATAATGAATGTTGGAAAGATGCACTCTTTTTTCCCCTTTCCTTGTGTAAAAGATCCGAAAAAACCAGCCAAAAAATCCAGCATGCAAAACATCTTTTCAAGGAGTGGCTTATGACCCAAAAGAAAATCGTCTATCCTTACATCCCCAACTCTGCACCAGAAGTTAAGGCGCAAATGCTGCGGGATGTGGACGCCTCCAGCGTGGAGGCGTTTTACGCGGACGTGCCCGCCGCCCTGCGCATCCAGGGGCAGATGGACCTGCCGGAGCCGTTCCTGTCTGAATATGCCCTGCGCCGTCACGTGGAAGGCCTGCTGCGCAAGAACACCACCACGCAACAATATCTCAATTTTCTCGGCGCGGGCTGTTACCAGCACCATGTCCCCGCCATCTGTGACGAGATTAACCAGCGCGGCGAGTTTCTGACCGCCTACGCGGGCGAACCGTATGATGACCACGGCCGCTTCCAGTCGCTCTTCGAATACTGCTCGATGATGGGCGAATTGCTGGAGATGGATGTGGTCAACGTGCCGAACTATGACGGCTTTCAGGCCACGGCCACGTCCCTGCGGATGGCGTGCCGCATCACGGGCCGGAACCGGGTGTTGCTTGCCGCGATCCTGGGCCGGGACAAACTCTCGAGGGTGCGCGACTACCTGAAGCCTGAGATCGAGATCGCGAGTGTGGAGCACGATCCAAAGACGGGCGGGATGAACCTGAAGCATCTCGAAACACTCCTGAAGACCGAGAGCGCGGCGGTTTATTTTGAAAATCCATCCTATCTCGGATCGCTTGAGACTCACGGCACAGAGATCACGGACCTGGCTCACAAGCATGGTGCGCTGGCAATCGTCAGCGTGGACCCGATCTCATTGGGCGTGCTAGCGCCCCCGGTCCGGTACGGGGCGGATATCGTCTGCGGGGACATCCAGCCGCTGGGGATGCACATGCAGTTTGGGGGCGGTCAGGCCGGTTTCATTGCATCTCAAGACGATGAGAAAATCGTCATGCAGTACCCATCGCGCCTGTTCGGCATCTCTCCGACGCGCGTCCCGGGGGAATACGGTTTCGGTGACGTAGCATACGATCGCACCTCCTTTGCGAAAAGAGAAGAAGGCAACGAGTGGGTGGGCACGGCTGCAGCGCTGTGGGGCATCACTGCCGGAGTCTACCTGGCGCTGATGGGACCGCAAGGGATGAAGGAAATTGGCGAAGGCATTTTATACCGCTCCCGCTATGCCATGCAGGAGATCGGAAAGATCAAGGGCGTGCGCAGCGATGTGTTCAGCGCGCCGCACTTCAAGGAGTTCGTGGTCAACTTCGACGGCACCGGCAGGAAGGTCGCCGAACTCAATGCGGCGCTGCTTCGCAAAGGCATCTTCGGCGGCAAAGACTTGAGCCGGGAATTCCCCTGGCTGGGGGAGAGCGCGCTGGTTTGCGTTACCGAAATCCATACCCAGGAAGATATTGACCGGCTGGTATCCTCTCTGAAAGAGGTGCTGTCATGAAGAACATCACCGCGGAACGTTTTACGAATGGCAAGCCCAACCTGCGACGTTTTCACCAGGCGCGCTGGGACGAACCGGTCATCTTTGAGTTGGGCCAACCTGGCCAGCGCGGCATACTGGTCCCGGAAGTGGAAGAGGGGATCAAGTCCCAGGTTGGGGATGCGCTGGCGGGCATCCCGGATGGGCTGAGACGCAAGGATCCGCCGAAGCTGCCGGAGATGGCGCAACCGGCCGTTCTGCGCCATTATGACCATCTCTCGCAGGAAAACCTGGGCGTGGATTTTAACATTGACGTCGGCCAGGGGACCTGCACGATGAAGTACAGCCCGAAGGTCAACGACCAGCTGGCGCGCATGCCGGAAATGACCGAACTGCATCCGCTGCAGGACGAGTCCACCGTGCAGGGCATCCTGGAGATCATGTACCGCTTCGAGCAGATCCTGAAAGAGATTTCGGGACTGGAGCGCTTCACGCTCCAGCCGGGAGCGGGCTCGGTGGCGATCTACACCAACGCCTCCATCATGCGCGCCTATCATGAAGCGCGCGGCGAAGCAAAACAGCGCGACGAGATGATCACCACGATCTTCTCGCATCCTTCCGACGCGGCCTGCGCCAAAGTGGCCGGATACAAGGTCATCACTCTGTATCCGGATCCAGAAGGGTATCCCGACCTGGAGGCGCTCAAGGCGGCTGTCTCAGAGCGGACCGCCGGGCTGTTGATCACCAACCCGGAAGACACTGGCATTTTTAACCCGAAGATCGCGGAGTTCACGCGCATCATCCACGCGGCGGGCGGACTGTGTTCCTACGACCAGGCCAACGCCAACGGCATGCTCGGCATCACGCGGGCGCGCGAGGCCGGGTTTGACCTGTGCCATTTCAACCTGCACAAGACTTTCTCCACCCCACACGGCTGCGGCGGACCGGCTGTGGGCGCGACCGGCGTGACGCAGGAACTGGCGCGCTTCCTGCCCGTGCCAATAGTGGATTTCGATGGGCAGAAATATTTCCTGAACTATGACCCGGCGGACAGCATTGGAAAAATCCGCCCCTTCTACGGGGTGGCGCCAGTGGTGTTGAAGGCATACGCCTGGGTCATGGCGCTGGGGGCGGCCGGCCTGCGCGAGGTGGCGGAAGTGGCGGTGCTCAACAACAATTACCTGATGAAGAAAGTGCTGGCGATCCACGGCGTCGCCGCGCCGTATGCGGCGGGCAAGCGGCGCGTGGAGCAGGTGCGCTATTCGTGGCAGACACTGTTCGAAGAGACCGGAGTCCACTCGGAGGCACTCGGCATCCGCGCGGCCGATTTTGGCGTGCATTACTGGACCAGTCACCACCCGTACGTGGTGCCTGAACCCTGCACACTGGAGCCGACCGAGTCGTACTCGAAAGAGGAACTGGACGAATATGCGGCCATCCTGGAACATGTGGCGGGAGAAGCATACTCGGACCCGAACCTGGTCCGGTCTGCGCCGCACAACAGCACCGTCCACACGATCGATCATCACCCGTTCGATGATCCGCAGCAATGGGCGATCACCTGGCGGGCCTACTTGCGCAAGACCGGACAGGAACGCTGATAATCATTTCACCGAAGAGATAGAAAGCGCCCTCGAAATGAGAGGTGGGGCGAGGAGACTGCTTTGTTCCTCGCAGTGAAAGAGGATGGTGAGGAGATTGCTTCGTTCGCTGGAGAACGCTCACTCGCAATGACACCGTTAATTTTCTAAGTATGAAACGCATCGGGTTGGTTGTAAATCCCATCGCCGGTCTGGGCGGACGGGTGGGGCTTAAAGGCAGTGACGGCATGGAACTCCAGCGCAAGGCTCTTGAACTGGGTGCGGTGCCCCATGCAGTGGAACGCGCGGCGCAGGCTTTGCAGGCGCTCCTGCCTTTGGGGGCGGAATTTGAACTCCTGACCTATCCTTTTGCAATGGGTGCGGAGGCGGCGCGGCAGGCTGGAATTGATCCGTGCGTACTTGGATCCATCCAGCCCGGTCAGACCAGCGCAGAAGATACCGTCCGGGCGGCACGTGAGATGGCAGAAAACGAAGTGAGGCTTTTATTATTTGCCGGAGGGGATGGCACAGCCCGCGATATCTGCAATGCCATTGGGATGGAGATTCCGGCGCTCGGCATCCCGGCGGGAGTCAAAATACAATCAGCGGTGTATGCCACAGCTCCGCGTTACGCCGGGGAACTGGCGGCCGCGTTCCTGCGAGGTGAGACGGAACTGCGTCAGGCCGAGGTGATGGACCTGGATGAAGATGCTTTCCGCGCCGGGCGCGTCTCAGCGTGTTTGTATGGTTATCTCAAGACGCCCTATTCGCAGCGTTACGTGCAGGGCGTCAAAGTGCCAAGTTTGTCCCGTGAGTCCGCAGTGCTGGAAGCCATTGCTGGAGATCTGGCAGATCGGATGAAACCCGGCTGGCTGTATATCTTCGGTCCGGGCTCCACCACACAGGCCGTCGCCACCCATATTGGTTTTGACAAAACCTTGCTGGGAGTGGATGCCGTGTTGGACGGGAAAATCGTATCCGCAGACGCCAGCGAGGCCGATCTGTTGCGGCTGCTTTCAGTGAACCGTCTGGCGGAGATCGTTGTCACACCCATCGGGGGGCAGGGATGTATCTTCGGGCGCGGCAACCAGCCCATCAGTCCGGACGTAATCCGCAAAGTTGGACGGGCGCATATCCGCGTGATCAGCACACCTGAAAAAATCCAGGCACTGAACGGTCATCCGTTATGGGCCGATACGGGCGACCGCGCCGTGGATGAAATGTTGAGCGGCTATTTGGTGGTCCTCACCGGATACAAGGAGAGCGTGATGTATAAGGTGATGGCGTAAATGGTATTTTCCCCGCAAACCACAGCATTGCTATGCGTGCTATACTTGTTTCGGTAACTCATCGTTACCTGCTCTTGCATAAATGACTCTACTGCAAAAACCATCTAAACACAAAGGTCACGAAGGGGCACGAAGGAAAAGCCTTCATCACTTATCCTTTGTGTACGCTGTGTCCTTCGTGTTAAAGACCTTTTTGCAG
>JAPLGV010000023.1 GCA_026389975.1 Chloroflexota bacterium | reverse complement strand
GTAACGCTGGTTGGCTTCTACAATGAGCACATCGGGATTCCAGTCGTCCAGCCAGTTGAGCAGGCCGCGTTGAAAGCAAAGGTAAAAAGGGCCGCGCAGGAGATTGAGGTTGCGCGCCGACGTGAGGCGGGCAACGTTCAATGCCTCGGTGGTGGTAATTGAATCTTCGGGGCGTGGCAGGCCAGCAAAGACAGAGAGACCGCCGTCACAGGCCTGCGCCAGCGCGTCGAAGAAAGCGGCGCGGTAGGGCGTCAGAACTCGCTGCTGGACGGCAAGTTTTCCGGGATAACGGATCATGTCACTCGCCTCCACAATACCCCGTCCCCCGTCCCGTAAGAGATTAGGGATGATATGCTGGAACCGGGACTACTTCGCCCCGTGCTGGAACCGGGACTATGCTGGTAGATCACGGCCAGCTCGTCGCGGTAGATTTCGCACCAGAGACCCTGGTTATTCATGGCTTGTAACAAAGCAGGTTGCTCTGTGACGGAGACCATCAGCAAATTCGCGTCTGTACCTGTCAAAAGGATCGGCCATTCCCAGGTGGCGTTGGTGATGTCTTTGTACTGTTGCCACTGCTCCACCGGGAAGACTTCGAAGCGCGTATCAATCCAGACTGGCCGTTCGGGCAGCGCAAACTCAAGATAACTGGAGAAGCCGATCTCGCTCCACAGCGGACCGCGCAGATCGGGGTGGGTGGCCAGCCACTTCGTAGCGGCGACGGGCGTGTTTTCAGTCGTGGCGGGAGCATTCGCGCAGCACCCCCGCGGGGCCGGCCACCAGGCCTCGCGCACACCCGGCAGCAGGGTTAGCGGCAGCAGGATAAAGACCAGGCTGAGGGTCAGGTTAAGCGCCGGGGAGCCGTGTTTCGGGTCGCCCAGGACCTTTTTCTCCCAGTCCGCCAGCATCAGGGAGGTGAGCACCGTCAGGATAAAAACGAACCAGATGACATAGCGTTCACCCCACAGGGCCAGGAAGCCGAAGCCCAGGAACCAGGTCCATTCGAGAGCTTCGAGTTTGCGCGGGGAAAAGACTGCCAGAAGGGGAAAGGCCAGCAGCCAGAGGAAGAAAATGTTCATCTGCCAGCCCGAGTTGACCGGCGGCCGCCACTCGACGGAGAATTGCTGGCTGGAGGCGACGGTCAGCGAGTTAAAGACGTAGGTCCACGAGCCGAAACCGCGCGGGTTAACGAGAGTGGCGAGCAGGATACCGCCGAAGGCCAGTGCCAGGAGGCGTTTGTCGCCTCGACCGAAGACCAGCGCCGCCCCGGTCAGCAGAACGAGCACAACGAACGAGCCGTGCAGGTTGACCCACAATAAGCTGATAAGCGGCAGCCACCAGACAGCTTTCCTGTCCCCGTTCTGCCAGCGGTATAAAAGGTAGAGTGCCAGCGCGAACAATGGGTACGCAAATAACTGCGGCCGTATGGACCAGTTATTGCTGGATGCCAGAATGGCCAGCAGGAGCACCAGCACCGCGCCGATGCGACCCGCACCCAGTCGCCGTGCCGTCAGCCAGACGAGTGAATAAGCCAGCGCGACCAGCAGTCCGCGCACCAGCACGGTCAAGCTGAGACCGCCTAATTTGTAGATCAGCCAGAAAAGCACTGCCGCGCCCCATGAAAAGTAGACCACCGGACTTCCAGCCCGGGTGTAACTCAACGTGTCTATCTGCGGCAGCGCGCCCGCCATCAACGTGTCGCGCCCGACGCGCAGGTACCACCAGTAGTCCTGCGGGGTGACCGGCAGGAGAAAAGCAATTGCCAGGGCGATGGATAAAACCAGTCCCAGCCAGAGCAGAGCAGCGGTATCGGAACGAGGTTTCATAGAAATTTTCACCACAAAGGACACCAAGTAACACGAAGGGGGTTTACGTTTTCCTTTGTGCGCCTTTGTGCCCTTTGTGGTTATGCCTTCGGCTTTGCCACGATATACGCCTTCCAGCCCATCGCCTCCAGGGAGGGGACGACCGGGTAGCCGGGGCGCATCCAGCAAATCTCGTAACCGGCGGCGGTCAGCGTCTCCCAGGCAACCCGGCTGGATTCCGGTCCGTGCAGTTCCATCAGCATCAGCGGGCGCGCCTCGGTCAACACCCGGCGCATCCCCGGCAGCGCCATCACCTCGCCGCCCTCAATGTCCATCTTGACCACTTGCGGCGGCAGGTTGCCCTGGCCATAGACGAACTCGTCCAGAGAAATTCCGGGAACGGTCACTTCTGACTGGTACTGGTCATCCCGACCGGCGGACCCGGCAGCCTTGCCCATCCCACCGGAAGCGTGAACCAGAAAACGCACCGGACCGGGGGCCTGTGTCACCGCGCTGGCGATGACCGTCACCTGCGCGTCCATCCCGTTAAGTGCCAGGTTGCGCCGCAGTTGTTCGACGTTGGACGGGAGCGCCTCAAAGGCAAATATTTTTCCCGTCTCCCCGGCGGCTTTTGCCAGCAGGAGCGACACGTAGCCGATGTTCGCGCCTACGTCGAAGATGACCGCGCTGGCGGGAATAAGCTCGCGCAGAGCAGATTGTAGTTCCGGCTCGTACGTGCCGAGCCAGTAATCCTTATCAACTTGCATATCAAGCAGGATGGTGAACCCGGCCAGGTCTCCGGCGGCGACTTTAACTTCGACCAACCCGGTCGGAGCTGCGCGGTTCAGCCCGCGGCGGATGAGACGCGCCAGCGGCTTGACCTTGTAGATGGCTTGCTTGAAAGAATTCGGCAGGATTTTGGCGGCGAAGGCCGCGCTGGAGAGGAATAATTTTTTCATGAGGACTCTACCACGAAGGCGCAAGGACACGAGGTTTTTATAGAATCATCCTCTTGATGCCATATTTGATGACGGCAACATTGAAGTTTATCAGGAAACCGAGACGTTTCCCGGTTAGTTTCATCTGGGAGAGCAGTTGTGCTTGGTGAATATCGTTCAGGTTCTCTACAGTTTTTATTTCGCAGATTACTTTACCCTCGACCAGCACATCCAGACGGAAACCTTCGTTGAAAGTAATTCCATCGTAGGTGATGGGTACGGATACCTGCCTTTGAAAAGACAGGCCGCGCTTTTTAAGTTCATGGCAGAAGCAGATCTCGTAAACATTTTCCAATAATCCCGGTCCCAACGCCTTATGGACTATATATGCCGCGTCCACGATTTTTGTAGCAATCGGCTCAGTTCCCGGCAGGAGCGGGATATGTTCTCCTGTTCTGACCATGCCCTCCTCCTTGAAATTATTTGTGACTTCGTGCCGCCTGCCCCCGTTCTCTGGGGGTTGTGGTTAAGTCCACCTCTATCCAAGTAACACATTCAAATAGCGATCCACCATCGCATCCAGCCCAAAAGCTTCTTTGGCGCGCTGGCGGGCAGCCGCTCGGAAGTGCGCATTGTTTTGCAGGATTTCCGCGGCGGCCCCGGTCAGGGCGGGCAGGTCGGGCGGGTCGAGTTTCCACGGGTCACCACCATATGAGACGAGGCGGCCGGCATCGCCGGTGACCAGTTCGGGCAGTGCCCCGGTCGCAAATCCTGATACCGGCAGCCCGCAGGCCAGGGCTTCGATGACCGAATTCGGGCAGGCGGCATTGATGTCTGCCGAATATAGCAGGTGCGCCGAGCGGTCGAGAGCCGGGATATGTTCACGCGGCACCAGTCCGGCCCAGAGGATGGGCACCCGGCTCTTTTTTTGGGTGACGGTTTGCAGGTACGGGGAGAGGCGGCCAACGACCATCATTTCGAGCGGGAATTTTTCAGCCAACCGTTCGGCCAGTCCAAGGGCGGTTGCCAGTCCGGTTTCGTAACCGCCTTGCAGACTGCCTTCCACCAGCAGTAGCCGAAAGGCTCCAGTCGGGCGCTCGTGTGGGCCGTCGGGCGTGTAAGCCGAGAGGTCCACGCCGTTATGGATGACAACCGACGGGACGCGCTCCGGGCCGAACCTCCCGGCCCACCAGTCGCGCACAAACTCGGATTGGTAGACAATATGCGTCACCACCCGGGAGCGGAGCAGGGCGAGCAGGCGGTTGCCGTACTCGGCGCGCAGGAAGTGGCGCGGACCTGTGCGCAGGCGGCGGTGCAGCCAGTTGATGCCGTCCAGGCGCTGGATGATGCGGATACCGTGCTGCCGGAGGCGCAGCAGGCCGGGCAGGTCACGGGTGGTGCTGGTGAGCAGCACCGCCTCAAAGGGTGTCTCGTTGAGACGATAGCAGACCTGGATGCCGCGCGCGTTAAGTCCGGCGGTCAAATTGGCCTGGAAGGAGGTTACGCCGCCGGTATTGGCTGCTCTCGGGAGGATACAAATACGTGGCACGAGGGGATTATACCGTAAGGGGAGGTGTTATAATTTGGACAGGAGTTGTCTAGAATGTTTAACTTTAAAAGTCCCGACCGCCGCAAGGAGGAAGAACGGTTCCGCAGCGAAAACCGCCTGCCGCCCGGCCAGGCGCTGACGGTGAAGTTTCCCGTCCTGCACTACGGGCCGGTGCCCACCTTCAACCCGGCCACGTGGGATTTCCGCGTCTGGGGCGAAGTGGAGGAAGAAAAGGCCTGGACGTGGGACGAGTTCAACCAACTGCCGCGCACGCAGGTCACGATGGACATCCACTGTGTGACACGTTGGAGCAAGGCCGACACCCTGTGGGAGGGCGTCCCGGTGCAGACGCTGGTGGAGCAAGGTCTCATCAAACTCAAGCCCGCCGCGCAGTTCGTGATGCAGCACGCCGATTATGGGTTTACGGTCAACCTGCCCCTGGAAGTGGTTCTGCAGGAGAATTTCTTGCTGGCGACCCATTTCAACGGCGAGCCGATCACCCCCGAACATGGCTATCCCCTGCGCGGTGTTGTCGGCGCCATCCCCGGCCGCAACGATTTGGCGAGTCCCTACCTGTGGAAGGGTGCCAAGTGGCTGCGCGGGCTGGAGTTCATGCCGCGCGACCGTCAGGGCTTTTGGGAAAAAGCCGGCTACAACAACAGCGCTGACATATGGAAGGAAGAGAGATTTGCCTGACCCCTTCCATCGCTTCGGAGGAAGGGCGTTTTAACCACAGAGACACGACGCAAAAACCTTCGTGTCTCTGTGCCGCCTGCCCCCGTTCTCTGGGGGTTGTGGTTAAGATTTGATCTATGGCCGCTTTCCCAACACAACCGATACATCCAGTTGCTGGTCGCCGCGCAGGATGGTCAGCGTAACCGGTTCACCGGGGGATTTGTGCAGGGCGAGGTAACGGATCATATCGTCGAAGGTAACGACCGGCTGACCGTCAATGGCGATGACCAGGTCGCCGCCCTTGTTCAGGCCCTGGTAGCCAGACAGATTGAGCGGCTGCGTCCCGGCCTGGATACCGGCCTGGTCTGACGGTCCGCCTGGGGTCACGCTGGTGACATACGCGCCGGAGGTGCTTTTCAGGCCAAGTGCCTCAATCACGGTCAAGGGCAGGTCCCCCGGCGGGGACGAAATTCCAAGATAAGCATAATCAAATTTACCGTTCTGGATCAGGCTCGGAACGACCCGCTTGACGGTGTTGATCGAAATGGCAAAGCCGATGCCCGAATTAAGCGGTTCACCGCCGGTGGTATAGCCGGTGGTCTCGATGGCACTGTTAATGCCGATCACTTCCCCGTTCAGGTTCAGGAGCGGACCGCCCGAATTGCCGGGATTGAGGGCCGTGTCGGTCTGGATAATGTCGGCGTTGGAGAAATACCCGCCGCCCTGCACCTGGCTGCTGGTGGGCAGTGACCGTCCCAGGGCCGAGATGATGCCGGTGGTCATCGTGCCGCTCAGACCAAAGGGATTGCCGATGGCAATCACGGTCTGTCCAACCTGCAGGATATCGGAATCGCCCAGCGGTAACGGATGCAGTTCCGAGGCCGCCACGTCCACTTTGATGACGGCCAGGTCGGAGGAGGCATCCGTCCCGACCACGTCCCCGTAGGTTTTGAGACCAGATGCAAAGTCCACCTCGACCCGGGTTTCGGTGCCCACCACGTGATTGTTGGTCACGATAACCCCGTCGCCGCTGTAGGCCCAGCCCGAACCCTGGGCGGTGGTGGTGCGGATGGAGACCTCGCCCGGGCTGAACTGCTGGTAGATGGTCATCAACCGGTCTTGCTGGTTTGAAAGGTCCGTTGTGGTGGATGAGACCGGCAGCGCCGGGACGGCGGTGGCTGTGGGGGTGGGGAACAAACTGGTCATCTGGCAGGCCATCAGCGAGGCTGCCACAAGGACCACGACTACCGATAAAGTGACTTTTTTACTCATACTATTCTCCATTTGGTGGCTGATTACTTAATTTTCGAGGCTTCTTCCAGCAGGG